>NZ_JBHIOG010000095.1:0-1840 GCF_042195435.1 Bartonella sp. CL162QHHD | reverse complement strand
ACAATACCCCCTTCATTGGCTTGGCTGTTATCATGACGCTTGCAAGCATTGGCAATATTAAAAGCAATATTGGTCGCCAGTGAGGTTTTACCCATACCAGGGCGCCCCGCAAGGATAATCAAATCAGATGCTTGTAACCCTCCCATTTTCTCATCAAGTGTTTTGATATGGGTAGCTATCCCTGAGAGCCTTGAGGAACGCTTTTTCGCTGCACTTGCCATGTTAAGTGCTTTTGCAATGGCTGTATTAAAGTTTTCAAACCCACCCCCATATTTTCCCTTTTCTGCCAATTCAAACAACTGATTTTCAATCGTTTCAATTTGTTGTGATGTTGTAAGTTCTACAGAAACATCATAAGCTCTATTCACAACTTGAGTGCCAAGGTTAATTAAAGAGCGTCGGATAAACAGATCATAAATGACGCTTCCATAATCTTTAGTATTAATGATTGTGACTGCCTCGGTAGCTAAACGCACCACGTAATTATATACAGTGATGTCACCAATTTTCTCATCATTTTCAACAAAGGGCTTAATAGTAATGGGATCTGCAACTTTTCCACTTTGAATAATTTGTGAAATGATATCAAAAAGCCTTTGATGCAACGGTTCAAAAAAATGCTCTGCTTTTAAAAAATCAGAAACGCTATCAAGAGCATTATTATTGATAATGATAGCACCCAGCAAAGCTTTCTCTGCTTCAATATTATGGGGCAGTTGACGAAAAGAAGATTGTTCTTCTGTTTGAAAAGAAGGTAATTTAACAGCGTTCATTTTATTCATTATGATTTAAATTGATTTGATAAATGATAATTATAAATCACTGAATCTACAGTGTGAATCCCATTTTTATTTTACTTAACAGCTTGCGTTTTGATACGTTTTGTGCAATAAAGAGATGTTCTTTTATATTTCGATTGGTTATTTTAATCGTTTATTTAGATCGCTAGCTGTTTTGATAATAAAAGCCGTGTCTTAAAGGACGCGGCTTTTTTTATGTAAATTCTAAGCAACATAAATAAGGGGCGGAGGGTATCTTCTGGTCGTATAGACTTTTCAAAGCTTAGAAGAAATGTATCTATTCAAGCTTACACCATTTTCGGCAGCTTGTATTGCAAGTTTTCTATGGAGTTCTGGTGGGATTCTTAATTGAAACTTACCACTATATTTACCATGCGACAAAGGCACAGGAACTTCTTCTCCGTTATGTTGCATGTCCTCAACAACTTCTGAAACAAGATCCATAATGCCTTTTAAAGCCTTCTCTGCTTGAGATGCTAACCATGAAAGGGATGGGAATTCTGCACACAATCCGACATATTCCTGATCTTCTTGCGACCACAAAACACGATATGTATAATGATTACTGTTCATGTTTTATCCTTTCTATCGCTTGCAATACTTGTTTGACTTGGTAGGCTTTTGCCTTATTGCCAGAATCTTTTTGAATATTCACACGCGGGTCACCAAGCCACGGGGTTTTAAACACAAAGTGACTCGTACCACTGTTCCGTGGTTCTCCAAAAAAATGTACACACACAGCCAACAAATCTGAAAACTTAATGTTCCTTGGTGATGCTTGCATCAAGCTGATTATTTTTTCAACTTTATTGTTCATAACCAATAATAGTATCACTATTAATCCTAGTCAATCATTTTATAAACCTTCCTAGTTAATCATTTTAAATCTATTGAATAGAGGCTTTTATGTATACAAGAAAAACTATCAGAAAAAGTTTTGTTGCGTTAAACAAAAAAAGAAAGCCGTGTCTTAAAGGACGCGGCTTTTTTGCTATAAAGCAGCCCCCCGCGCCGTTATTTTATTTACGCTGCTTTATTTT
>NZ_JBHIOG010000094.1:0-2087 GCF_042195435.1 Bartonella sp. CL162QHHD | reverse complement strand
TTCAACTTTTCCGTTGAGAACACGCCTGCAATTAATATCTCAACACAAAGTGAAACGATTGAAGATGGCTATGATTATGGAGTAAGGCGGCGTGTTTTAACAGTAGATGTTGAATGCTATGCAACATGTGAAGATGGTGCACGCTTTGTTGACCAATTAGCATGGGAAATTGAAGAGATTTTCTACGCTAATCACAATCTCAACAACACCGTTGAAACATGCGGCCTGCAAAATATTGCTTTTGCCTTTGGCGATAATGGCGCCCTAGCGCTCCATGGTGCAATTCTAACCTTTGAAGTCATTTATGTGACAAATATCCCCAACATGGATGAAGAAGACGGCAGTGTAACAGCAAGAATCGTTGAACCTTTCTTAAGCTTTGAACCAGAAACAGGCGTGAGAAATAAAGATAAATACCATAAAATCGAGGTTACTCATGTTAGAGCGGCGCGATAAAGAAATCACAGATCTAAAGAGACGTGTGGCCAATATGGTTGTGGTGGGAAAAATTAGCCATGTCGACCATAAAAACGCACGCTATCGGATAAAAAGTGGCAATCTTGTCAGTGACTGGATTCCAGACACACAAGCCCGCGCCGGTAAAACACGCTCTTATGAAGGGCGTGATATCGGAGAGCAAGTGATTGTTGTCTCGTCATCCGGAGATTTATCACAAGGGGTGATTGTTGGTTCACTTCATACCGATGCTAATCAAGCAGCCGATAAGGGCAGCATTCACCGAACGATATACCCTGATGGAACCAGCCTTGAATATGATGATGAACAAAATACTTATGGAATTCACATCAAATCCGGCGGAAAATTTATCCTGACAATCGCTGATGGTGTGTCACTAAAAGGTGATGGTGGCAAGCTAGAGCTTACGGCACCGGAAGGCATAAAGATTGTTTCAGAAAGCGATATAAATTTAAACGCAAAAGGCGGCATCTCTTTGAAGGCTGGTGATGGCATTTCACTGAATTCGAATGATAGTCTCTCTCTTCATTCTGGGAATAATGTTTCCATTCACTCAAGTGGATTAAGACATAACGGCACCAATGTAGGAGCAACCCATGTTCATGGCGGTGTTTATTCTGGTGGCGCGATGACTGGAGGTCCCAATTGAACAGTGGAATGGACCGTACAACAGGAAAGCCATTAACCGGAATTGATCATTTGCGCCAATCAATCCTTGACATTTTGTCAACACGGATTGGTTCGCGTGTAATGCGGCGTGACTATGGTTCACGCGTTGCTGAACTCATTGATGCACCGGTTAATAATGCTTTTGCTGTTGCTCTTTATGCTGCTGTTGCTGAGGCTTTAGACAAGTGGGAACCGCGTTTTAAATTGAAAAAAATCGATTTTAAATGGAGTGAGAATGGACACGTTTCTTTATCCTTTGAAGGCATTTATTTGCCATCCGGCAAGCCCATTACCATGGAAGGATTATTGATAAAATGAATGGAGTGCTTGCAAAACCCGAAATCATCACAGAACTTTCTTTTGAAGAAATACGCGCTGCTGCTCTTGCCCATTTAAAAGAACTTTTACCCGAATATACATTTTTGGAAAGTGATCCAGCCGTAAAAGTCATAGAGGCTTTTAGCTATCGAGAGTTGCTTTTAAGACAGCGTATTAACGAAGCGGCACGCAACAACATTCTTGATTTTGCAACCGGTGAATCTCTTGATGCTTTGGGAAACTGGCATGGTATTGCCCGCATGGAGGGTGAAAGTGACGAGAGATATCGTGAACGCATAGAGCTTCATACCCGTGGTGGCAATGGTAGCGGGACAGAGCCCTATTACAAGCTTATCGCCTTAACAGCAGATAGTCGTGTTAAGGATGCGATTATTTATCGTAAAGGCAAAGACCCAACCATCTATGTTGCTCTTTTTGGTAATAATGAAGAAGGAACAGCCTCTGAAGATCTCATACAAACAGTCTCAGAAGCTCTTCACAGAAAAAATATCATCATGACCAATGATACAATCATTGTTCACGCTGCTGTCAAAAAAGTGCTGGATTTAGAAGCAGATGTTTGGCTGTTACCAGAAACATCTTTGAAAATTCTCACAACAATG
>NZ_JBHIOG010000093.1:0-1820 GCF_042195435.1 Bartonella sp. CL162QHHD | reverse complement strand
GTATAAAGACAGCCATCTTGTATCTCTCCTCCCGATAAGGCTAATAAACCGGTTTCTGTCGCCTTATAAACGGGCTTACCGGCTAAATTATTTAAAGCAATTGTTGTCGCCCCAACATTCTTGCCCTTCGCTTTAAAACAAACCGATATGCCATTCTTATACTCTAAAAATGCCGATTGGCTTAGAAGCCTTATCACGCTCGTCTTTTGGTTATTATCAACCGTCACAATCCCTTCAAGCACACCCCCCGTATCCGATAAATACTCACTTACCCGTTGCATCATAAAACGAGCGCTATTATTAACCGTGTTAGGGTGCTGTCCCTCTGACCAATTAATTAAAGCATCAGCACCACCATTCTCAGATGCCGTTAAAGACCAATCATAAATCGTGGACATCTGAACCTCACGTCTTGATTCCAAATACAACACTTATATTAATCGGGCGCGTCTCACTTATACCTGAACTTGCCAATGCAACATCACGCATGTGAAGGTGGGAATGGGGAAAGGCGAGCTTATGGTGCACACGTATATCCTCTGCTCTCACGCCCAAACGTTCAGCAAGCTTCAACCTTTGCGGGTCATTCAACACATATCCCCAGATGATCGTCAAATCACCATACCAGCTCTCTTCCTGATTTTCATCATTCAAAATCGTAAAGGATTGACCACTATGATCATGCTTTCTCATAGCGTCATTTTGTAAAGTGCCAAAATAACGAAAGCGGTCTATCTCGCGGTCATCATCAACACCTCGTAAAAAAACACCACGCAAATCGGGAACATTAAATTTCGTCCAACTATCAGCGCCTCCCCACCTTATCCCTATCGCTTCATAAAGAGCAGGATAATCACTGCGCAAATAAGCCTTCCCATCACAGGGTAACCAGCCATCTGGCAAAACTTGCATTCCAAAAATCCCTATCGTCCCTGTCGGATAAATGGGAATAACCGGTTCTTGTGATAAAGAGAGAGGCGTAGGATTTAAAACATGCCAAGCATGATCCCTATAAACCAAGCTATAAATGCACCCCCTTTGAAGCTCGCCTCCAGATAATGCACGAATGCCTAATTCCGTCGCCTTATAAACAGGTTTAGCGGCTAAATCATTCAAGGCAATTGCGGTTTCCCCAACATTCTTACCCTTCGCTTTAAAACAAATTGATATCCCATTCTTATACTCTAAAAATTGCGATTGGCTTTGAAGTCTTATCAACGTCGTCTGCTGTTCAGCATCAACCGTAAAAGTGCTTTCAATCACACCACTCGTATCGGATAAATATTCACGCACACGCTGCATCATCACACGAGCACTATTATTCAGACTACTAGGACGTTGTCCTTTTGACCAATCTATTAAATCATCACAATAGGCATTCAAGGAGGCATTTAAAGACCAATCATAGATCGTCGACATCTTACACCTCATGTCTTAATCNCATAGATCGTCGACATCTTACACCTCATGTCTTAATCGCAAACAGAACACTCACATTAACTGGACGCGTCTCGCCTTCACCAGTGCTCTCCAAAACAACCTCTTGGCTCTCATCAAAAGTATAAGGACTTGCAACGTGACTCCTTAAATTCTCACGCTCTATACCCATAAAATTCGCGAGAGAACTCCCCCCAAACAAGCCTAGACGATAACCCAACACATCTGTCGTATTCCCATCCCAAAAATTTTCGTTGCTGGTAAAATGAGACATCGAAAGGCTCTGTCCTTGATGTTGGTGAGACTCGATTAAATCTGTTTGCACACTTGCAAAAGAACGCCCTTCATCAATATTGCGCCCTCCATCAAGCCCCCGTAAAAAC
>NZ_JBHIOG010000092.1:0-7213 GCF_042195435.1 Bartonella sp. CL162QHHD | reverse complement strand
GATCTCTCCCCCACATTTATGTAAAAAGACCTCTAAACAAAACTGTTTAGCCCGTCAATGGTTAATACATCAATATCCCCATAAATATAAAGGATAAATTTGCTAAACCATATCCCCTTGCATTCATAGAGTGAACCTTCAAAGGACGCCTAATCTATGAGTTTCGAATAGTTTTGAAGGTTTGAGAAACCTTCAAAACCTATCTATAAAACCTATCAAAGCATATAGTTCATTTGTCTTGATTAACACGTAAAACGAACAGCAAAATTCACTATTTTGCTGATTTTACCTCATGTCATAGGCTGTGGATAAATAGCCTTTAATAAAATTTCTTTTTAAGCAGGTTGTGGGTCTTTAGCACCCTTTTTTTATTTTATTATTGCTATTTGTTTTAAATAGATCTAGCAGATTCTATTTAAAGTTTTTTGACACCTATAGATCAACGCTTATAAAGCGGTGGGGTTTTATTATAAATGCTTCAATCTCATAACAAACCACTGACATTACGCTCTCTGTTACAATCCTACCGTGATCATACAGAAAGTGCGCGCGATAGAGGAACTTCTTTTGAAAAGTTTGTAATTGCTTATTTGACGCAAGACCCTCTACAATGCCAAGAATATGAAAAGGTTCAAACCTATTGTGAATGGGCAAAAGAGCATGGAGAAGATGGGCGTGATATCGGCATTGATCTGGTTGCTAAAATTCGTGATGAAGAAGGATATGCCGCTATTCAATGTAAGTTTTATAGTGCAAATCATCAAATCAAGAAGGAAGATATTGATAGCTTTATTGCAGCGTCTGGCAAGAAAATATTCACACGCCGTATTCTGGTTGATAGCACCGAAGGTAATTGGAGTAACAATGCCGATCTCACCTGTGAAGGACAAGGAGTCCGCATTCAACGGATTAATCTTTTTGATTTAGAAAACAGTCAAATAGATTGGGCAACCTTTGAAAGCAAAGGGGAAGCTACTCTTAAGAAAAAAGAACCGAAAAATCTTTTAGATCATCAACAAGAAGCGCTTAAAGCTGTTTGTGAAGGGTTAAAAGAAGCAGACCGCGGCAAGCTGATTATGGCGTGTGGAACGGGAAAGACCTTTACCAGTCTGAAGATAGCAGAAGCTCTTGCTGGTCAAGGTAAACGTGTTTTATTCCTTGTCCCCTCTCTTTCTTTAATGTCACAAACAATAAGAGAATGGACAGCAGATACAGCAATCCCCTTGCGTTCCTTTGCTGTGTGTTCTGATACACAAGTTGGCAAGCGTCGTAAAAACCAAGATGATGCTGCCGAACTCGATGTCTCGGATCTCGCTCTACCAGCAACAACAGATTCTCAAAAGCTTGGAGAAAAAGCCAATAAGACTTCTCCTGATGCCATGACAGTGGTCTTTGCTACCTACCATTCGATCCAAGTGATTTCGGATGCGCAAAAGAAATATGCTTTACCGGAATTTGATCTGATCATTTGTGATGAAGCGCACCGTACCACTGGAGCTGTGTTAGGAACAGACAAGAGTGAATCTGAGTTTATCAAGGTTCATGACAATAGCCTTATTCGGGGCAAGAAACGTCTGTATATGACAGCAACGCCTCGTATCTTTAGTGACAATGCCAAAAAACAAGCTAATGAGATTGATGCTGTTCTGGCTTCTATGGATGATGAAGAGCTTTATGGCAAAATCCTTTATTCTTATAGTTTCTCCCATGCTGTAAAGAATGGACTTTTAACGCCTTACAAGATTATCGTTTTAGGTGTTGATGAAGGAGAAGTGAGTAAATCTATCCAGCATCTGATGACAGATGAGAATTATGAACTTATTCTTGATGATAGAACAAAGATCATGGGTTGTTATCAAGCTCTTACCAAAATGGATCTGAAAATTGATCTTGGAGATGATACAAGACCCATGCACCGAGCTTTGGCTTTTTGTAAAGATATTAAAACTTCTGAACGCATTCGTGACACATTCAATGATGAAGAAGTTAAGAAAGATTTACTTGATCTTCATGAAAACCATAAAAATATTCCCCCTCTTAACTGTCAAGTAGATCATATTAATGGAAAATCTGGTGCCAAAAACCGTACGATAAAACTTGATTGGTTGAAAGAAGATGCGGGTGAGAATGTCTGCCGTATATTAACCAATGTACGCTGCCTTTCAGAAGGTGTTGATGTTCCTTCCCTTGATGCGGTTATGTTTTTACACCCGCGTAAAAGCCAAGTGGATGTGATACAGGCGGTAGGACGTGTGATGCGTCGTGCAAAAGGCAAAAAGATGGGCTATATCATTTTGCCGGTTGGTGTTCCTGCTGGTGTTTCACCAGAAGAGGCATTAAAAAACAATAAGAGATACAGTGTTGTCTGGCAAGTTCTCAATGCTTTGCTTGCCCATGATGAGAATTTTAGTAAAACCCTTAACCAGATGGTCTTAGGGCAAGACGTAAGCTCTATCATCGACATTGTTACAGTTTCTAAAAAGACCGAATTAGAGAATGTCACCACGGTTATTGACGAAATCACGCTCCACGAAAAATCAGAAAAATCCGGACTTCGTATTGGGACACAAGCTCATGAACCGCACCAAACATATGAAGGACAAGGAAGATTGCCCTTTTTTGTTGAGTTTCCCAATGCTCTCAAAACACTGATTGTTAAAAAATCTACTATGAGTGATTATTGGGGCATTTGGGCTGGCAATGTTGCTGAGATTGCACAAAACCATATCACACGCCTTCAAACTATGCTTTCTGATCAAACAAGCGAAGCTTATCATGCCTTTGATGCGTTTTATAACGAATTAAAAAACAACTTAAACAGTGAGATAAAGCAAGAAGAAGCGATTGAGATGTTAGCGCAACATCTTGTGACGCGTCCCGTGTTTGAAGCCTTGTTTGAGGGCAATGAATTTGTACAAAACAATGCCATTTCGCAAGCAATGGAAAAAATCTTAACAGAACTCGATAAAACCAATATTGAGGAAGAATCCAAAGAATTACAAGAGTTTTATGACAGCGTAAAGTTCCGTGCCTCTGGCATTACCGAACCACAGGCAAGACAAAATCTTATTATCAAACTTTACGAAGATTTTTTTACCAAAGCTTTTAAGAAGACAACGGATAGGCTTGGCATTGTTTATACCCCCGTTGAAGTTGTGGATTTTATCATTCATTCTGTTGATGATGTGTTGCGTAATGAATTTGGAAAAAGCTTAGGGTCACGTGGAGTTTCTATTCTTGACCCTTTCACTGGAACGGGTACCTTTATCACAAGGCTTTTACAATCAAATCTCATAAAACCAGAGGATATGGAATATAAGTTCCGTCATGATATCCATGCCAATGAGATTGTTTTACTGGCTTATTACATAGCAGCCATTAACATTGAATCGACTTATCATAGTTTGAAGAAAGGAGAGTATATTCCTTTCAAACATATTGGTTTAACCGATACATTCCGGATGCTTGAAAAACAAGATCTGATGAGAGGTTTACTAGAGAAAAACAGTGAATATTTAGAACTTCAGAAAAACCTCAATATTGAAGTTATCTTCGGCAATCCTCCTTATTCAGTAGGGCAAAAAAGTGAAAATGATAATGCAAAAAACAGCCCTTATCCCATATTAGATGAACGTATCCGTAAAACTTATGCTGCTCAATCGAAAGTAACGAATATACGAGCACTTTATGACAGCTATATCCGTGCCATTCGTTGGGCAAGTGACCGTATTAGTAATGCTGGGGTAATAGGCTTTGTTTCTGGTTCTGGTTACATAGAAAAGCCAACAATGGATAGCTTACGAAAATCTTTAGCCAAAGAGTTTACGAGTATTTATGTGCTTAATTTACGGGGGGATCTTCGCAAAAATATGTTAAGCAATGGAGTTGCTCAAGAAGGTGAAAATATTTTCGGCAATGGTAGTATGACTGGTATTGCGGTAACGCTATTTATCAAAAATCCCAATGCTTCTGGAGATTGTAAAATTTACTATCATGATATTGGTAATAATTTCACGACAAAAGAAAAACTTACAGCTCTTGAATACTTTGGTAGTATTGATGGCATTACACGTGAACAAAGTTGGCAAATGATCACGCCGGATGAACATGGTGATTGGATAAATCAACGTGATGAGAGTTTCAAAACATTCCTAGTCCTAGGTGATAAGAAAAGTCATGGTAAAAAGCTGTTTGAAAATTTTTCTCGCGGTATTATGACGAGTCGTGATGCTTGGACATACAACTCAAGCCCTGAAGCTCTAGCGAAAAACATGAGTAATATGATTGCCTTCTATAACAGTGAAGTGGAACGTTTTAATGATACTTATGCACACACTAACCGTAAAATACATACCAATGTTGTAAATAATTTTGTAAATTCAGATGAAAGTAAGATAAGTTGGAGCCGTGGACTTAAACAAGAGTTGACAAAAGGAAAGTTTTTTGAATTTGAAGAGACATGCCTCATACCAAGTCTGTATCGTCCTTTTACACAACGATGGCTTTATTATAATCGTACCTTCAATGATATGGTTTACCAAATGCCGCGGATATTTCCTATAGAAAAAGCGGTTGAAAATAAAGTGATACAAGTTTCTTCTGTAGGAGCAAGAAGTGGATTTTCTATCTTGATGACTAAAAATGTACCTGATGTGAGTGTAATAGATACAGGTCAATGCTTTCCACGCTATATTTACAAAGATGATACGGTTTCAAAAAGTAAAAATGAAAAACAATCCCATTTATTTTTAATTTCTACAGAAGAAAGTAAAACAGCTGGTTTACAGAGGCGTGATGCCATTACGGATGAAGGATTAGCACATTTTAAAGAAGCTTATCCAAATGAAAAAATTACTAAGGATGATCTATTCTATTACGTTTACGGTTTACTTCATTCGGAAGATTACCGTGTTCGTTATGCGGATAACCTCTCTAAAGAATTGCCTCGTATCCCTTGTGTAAAAACTGCTGAAGATTTTTGGAAGTTTGTAACAGCAGGACGTGAATTGGGTCATTTGCACGTGAATTATGAAACTGTAGAACCTTATCCCGTGACCTTTAAAAAAGGTAATCCAAAAGTTACAGAGATCTCTAATCCCGAAAAATTCTATTATGTAACTGAAATGAAATTCGCAAAAATTAAGGATAGTAAGAAAAAGGATAAAACCACTGTTATTTATAATAGCAATATCACAATAACAGATATCCCTCTTGAAGCTTATGAGTATATCGTTAATGGTAAACCAGCTCTTGAATGGGTTATAGGGCGTCAATGTGTTAAGACTGATAAAAAGAGTGGCATTGTTAATGATGCTAATCGCTATGCTGTTGAAACCATTGGCAACCCTGCCTACCCTCTAGAGTTGTTTCAAAGAGTTATTACCGTAAGTTTAGAAACAATGAAAATCGTAAAAAAACTACCAAAATTAGAAATGAGAGAAACTGAATAGATTTGGCATGCTCAGATGATAGGCATGTTAACCTCACAAAGGGGTATAAGGTCTTATAACCTATAGGTTCTATACCCTCTTTATAAATTGCTTACATACAATCTTTAAAAGGAGTGTTTGTATGCGTTATTCTAAAAAGAAATCATTTGCACTTTTAAATACTCTTATTTGAATTGCTTTAAGACTTTTAAGAAATCCCATCTTAAAGTGAATACGCTTCTTTTACATTGCCTTTAAGAGGTTATATCGTAATCTAAAATGATAGCTTTGTTTAAAGAGAGCTATGTATATTCATTTTCTTATATTACTTATAGGTTTTGAAGGTTTCTCAAACCCTCAAAATACCTTCAAAACCCCTTTTTATATATATTACAGATTGTATTTACGTGTTGTATGTAATATGGGTTGTTTATTTAAAACATTAACATATTGAAATATAATAACTTTTATTTTTGATTGAAAAATAATATATAAAGGGGCGTAAAAGGAACCCTCAAAATACTCAAAATCTTCAAAACTCATAACCATAATGGTCTTGATAGCATTTCATATGAGTTACAAGCTATCTTTTGAAAGGCTTTAAAAGATCATATGCTTTTCATAAAGCACATTTTAATCACTCACTAAAATAATCTATTTTGTCAGTTCAATTTACTGACACATAACTGACAAGTTTTAATCAATTCACATCATTGGTTATCTTTAAAGATTGTAATAGTGATATGAGTTATGTTTTTAAAATACTAACCTATTGAAATATAATGTTTTTAATTTTTACTCATAAAAAAAATAATAGAAGATCTAAAAGGAACTGACAACACTGACACGGTCTATTAAAAGGGATTTTACTGATCTCTATAATGATCAGTTTCTATTGAGATGTTTTCATAAGTGTTTTCATAACAGACAATAAATCGCAATTATCCTATTTATCATTTCTCTTATGAACATGAAAAATGATGCCATGGCTATAAAGAACATAACAACTATAGAGAAAGCAAAAATGCAAATGAAAGCATTTGTTTATAAAGACAGTCCCTATAAAGGCTGTTAAGTCTAAAATGTGTTATTAAAAGAAATTAACAGAAATCTTAAAATTTATTTAGCAACAAAATTGATAGGTTATAAAGTTTAAAATACGCATAATGAGAGCTTTTCTAAATATTATAAATGTATAGATTCAGAAAATAACGCAATCGTTTCATAAAACCTATAATATAGCTTTAAAAGCACATAAATATAAAAGAAGCAATTAATAAGCATAAGATATTATCAATACACAACGTATTTAAAAAATAAGAAAAAATATCAAAAAAGATAAAATATTATTTGACAATAAATACGTATTTTGTTATATAAATAATCAAGTGATTGAAAAACACTTTTTGATAAGCGGATAGACTACGAAACAGCCTTTCCAAAGTCTTTAAAAAACTGACTATCTTTTATGCTATCGTTGGCATATATAGTGATTTTGTCGGGTGTGCTTACACCATACAATACCCTTATGGGAAAAGTGTAAGCAACGGACTTATCACCGTGTTTTTCAACACCCGATGCTTTTATAAGCTGTCAATTGAAAAACAATTTTATGATAAGGTTTAATTATGACAAATATCTCAAAAACCACCCCCGTTATCTCTAATATTGCAAATGAAACCGCGTCTGTTAATCAACAAGAGCCTGCAAAAAAATACGAATTTATTGATGATTGTGAATATATCGATGGTCATTTCTTAACTCGAATTAGAGCCTTAAGAGAT
>NZ_JBHIOG010000091.1:0-1290 GCF_042195435.1 Bartonella sp. CL162QHHD | reverse complement strand
GTCTTATCTTGCTGAACAAAGCTCTCGCTTTCCACTTTGGTAATCACATTATTAACCTGTTCAGTCAATTTATTCTGAACAGTCGTGAGAGCCGTATTAACACCCTCAAACGCATCAGCTACATTCTGATAAGTCTCACTTTTTTCCTCTCCATCAGTATCGAAAGTTTTAATCTTAAAAGTAGGACCTTCTGAGTTTCCATTTCCAAAGTCAGCACCGCCACCAAGATAATTAGCTAAATGGGTACCCACTATATACAGCTGTCCACCATTCACGGCTTCTTCTGAGTTTTGTGTTAAATCACCTGGTGCAAGATTTTTAATTTTACCTGAACTTCTGTCTTTCCCCTCTCCGCGCATAGCACTAAAGGCTTTATCAGTTTTGCTCCACAATAAGGCATCGCCTTGAAATTCTTTATTAATATCGTTTAATTTGTCATTAAAATTATTAACAACAGTATTCAGATGTTTGTTTACATTTATGAAGTTCGTATCAATTCCTGCAAAAGCAGAGCCTACATCGGTATAGTCTTTTGAACCATCTTCTTTACCATCAGCTGTGAAGGTTTTAAGCTTGAATGTAGGGGCTGTCCAAGCGCCATCTTTATAACTAGCACCACCACCAAAATATTTGACTACATTCTCAGATGCTGTTTTGAGATCACTTGTTACAGTCGTAACATTTTTATTTGTTTCAAAAAGCTGGGAACCATTTACTGCTTCATTTGAAGCTTCTGTGAGCGCGCCATTCTTTATACCTGTAAGAGTACGCTTTTCATTTTTTTTGTTGGCAATATCAATTTTATCACCATCTGTTTCTTTTCCAATACTGATGTGTCTCGTTTCTGCATCCTGTTTAACGAAGCTACTGGCTGCTACTTGTTCTTTGACATCTTTTAATTGCGAAAAATTCACCGCATCAGTTTCTTTAGTACCAGCAGCTACACCAGAAAGAGTCCGAGGGCTGGCTTTAATGTCGCTGAAATCAATGCCAAATGGTTCCAATAGATCCTTACCAATAGTAATAAGACCTGTCTTTTCATTTTTCTTAACAAGAATACTGTCTCTTACATCAGCAACCTGTTTGTTAATATTATCTTTCATTTTATTAAAAGAACTATCAACCGCCACAAAAGCATCTGTTATATTTTCATACGTCTGATTCTGAACAGCATAGCTAGGTGGCATACCCTTTAGTACATCAGTTTTACCACCAAAATATTTTGATGTATTCGCCATAGCCGTTTCCAGATTTCTCGCTGTGGACGAAAGACCCTCATTGGTTTTGCTT
>NZ_JBHIOG010000090.1:0-1003 GCF_042195435.1 Bartonella sp. CL162QHHD | reverse complement strand
GCTAGACCAATAGCAGCAGCTTGTCTTGCTTCTTTCCGAACATCCTGAATAGCATAATTCAACGTCTCAAATTTCATATCCGTATAGGATTTAGACTCGTTAACAGCATCATTGACAAGACCACTAACTTTCTCATCCGTATACTTATTGGCATCTTCAAGAACTATCTTCATCTGCTCTTCAGTATAATCATGCAACTGACCGCCATTAACAGCTTGCTGAGAACCTGTTTCAATCTTGCCTGCCGCTACATTGTCTATCATAACAGGTTCGCTGTCATTGCCTCCTACTAACGTAATGCTATTGGTCTTTTTCCCATCACTATCTTTATCATAGTTAACAACGCCATCTGTTACGGCTACTTCAATATCTTTCACATGTTGATCTATCGTATCTACTTTGTCTTCAACCTCTTTTACCCTCTCATTCGTGCTCCAAAGCTGACCACCATTAACAACTTCTTGCGAACCTTCTGCTATCTTACCATCCAATACATTCGTAATCTTACTCGACTTACCATCATGCTTCGCATCATACGCGCCTTCTTCTTCATTCCAATTCAAACCATTGCTCGCCACACTCTTCTCAACATCATGAATACGGTCGTTGATACTCGTCATACCATCACTGACACCATCAAAAGCTCCTGCTACATCATGATAAATCTTCTTTTCTGACGAACTACCATCAGAATTGAATTGTGCAACCTTGAATTCCGGAGCCCTCCATTCGCCACCTTCATAGCTAGCTCCTCCTCCTAAATACATCGCTAGCGTCTGATGCAAGGAATAAAGCTGAGAACCATTCACGGCTTCCGTCGAGCCTTCAGAAAGTGTGCCCGCTTTCACGCCAGAGAGACTACGTGCATCACCATTCATGTTTGAAATTGTGATTGCACTACCCTCTTTTTCACCACCTATCTTGATTACCTTCGTAGCATCATCCTGCTTAACAAGACTATCTCCTACAACTTTATTAATCTCATTCTGAAGCTCTTTATGAA
>NZ_JBHIOG010000089.1:0-1733 GCF_042195435.1 Bartonella sp. CL162QHHD | reverse complement strand
TCCATATCACACCGCCGTTCTTTGTTCTTGTGATACATATTCTATATCTTGGACGTGAATATATTCGGCATCTTGTATAGGCGCTTCTATTTGCTTTTGTTGTAGGAAAGATTGTTCTTTTTCATGCTGTCTCTTTTGCAAAATATCCAAAATCCTTTGTGCTACTTCATCAGGAAGATCTTCAAGCCTATCGACTTGTGCATAATCAAGCACTTTTTCTTCTTCTGTTTGAGTGATGTTTATTAATTGTTTGATTTGCGTAAGCACATCATAAGAAACTAACTTCGTTTGTACGTTATGGTTTGTTTCATTGATACGTTTTGCTTCATCTTCTTCATAAATACCGGAAAGCCCGAAAGCATAGCGAGCACACTGTATAGTAGCTTTATGGCGCAACATACGTGCGGGGTATTTTTTCCAAGGTTCACTTTTGTCTTGTTCGCATTCTTTGAGATATTCGGTGACTTCGATAGGGTCTTTAATTCCTTTGAGACGAATAGCACATTTGATAGCAATGATATTCCCATCTTCATTGAGTTGATCTTGAAAGGTCATGCCATCAAAGTCAGGATTTGATTTGATGATCTTTATCCAACCGTCGATAGAAACAACGGGTATGATGCCGCCGCCTTTTTTAGGGAATGCATAGATTTCTTTTGTTAAAGGGTTAAGTCCATAAGTATTGGCAACAAAAAGAAAAACGGCAAATTCTGCATCAGTGATGACATTAGCATTTTTATCTCCAATACAAGTTTTTATGATTGTGGTTCGAAATTCTTCAGCAGAAAATCCATATTTTTCTGCCATTTCTTTTAAAAAAGTAGAATTTGTCATCTTGATTTCCTACATTGCGCGCAATTCACCCGTGGCGTGAATCACGCTGGTGTTAAAAGGCTGGTTGGTTGTTAAATTTTTATGTCTTGAGGAATTCTCGTGTTTCCGCGAATATTAGCTAATCCACGAATTTCGGCATTTCTAAAGATCTTGACTGCGTCATAAATGCGAGCACTATCATAAACTTTTGCATCTCCAAAAATCTCAACATTTCCATAATTAATATCATCCTCATACGTGAAATTGGAGCATGATATAATGACATCACCATAAACTTTAGCATTGTTATAAATGAGAGCAGGACCACAAATTATTGCGTTCCCATATACACGAGCATTGTCGTAAATGTGGGCACTATTCTTTATTCGTGCATTCTCAAAAACTTCTGCGTCACCATAAATGAGTGCGCTATTGTAAACTTCTGCATCACCGTAAACATGAGATTTGTCGCGAACAACAGCATCACCAAAAACATGTGCACTACCAGAAACTTCGGCATTACCAAAAACAACAGCACGACTGTAAACTTGTGCATCAGAATAAACTGAAGCATTTCCACTAATACAGGCGCCATCAAATATCTTGGCATTATGAAAAATGGTAGCGCTTTCAAGCACCTTGGCATCATCATAGACCCAGCAATTGCCATCATGACCTAAGTTATATTCCTTTTCAATAAAGCCACCAAGATCTCCTTTTTTGACATCATCAAAATCCCTTAAAGCACGAATACGGTGAAGAGTTTTTCCATCAAACTGAATTGTTTCATCAGTAAGTTCGTATTTTTTTTCCATGGTTTATTTCCTTGATTTGCGTACAATTCACCCGTGGCGTGAATCACGCTTGTGTTTAAAAATGTTGTTTGGTTGTTAGAAACGGCTTATGTAGCTTATATCGCT
>NZ_JBHIOG010000088.1:0-154128 GCF_042195435.1 Bartonella sp. CL162QHHD | reverse complement strand
TAACTTTTAAAACGTTTTTAGTACCAAATCTAAAGTAGATAGTAATTCTACTGCCATGGCATTATTTGCCTCCATTTTTTTATGGAAGCGAATAGTTCCGTTCTTCAAAACTAGCCTGCAATCTATTCATTAAAAGGCTTTTGATTTCATAAGATATAAAAGACCTCTTTATCGTTTTCTAAACTTTTAGACAGCGTTTTAAAAGCGATCTTGTCCTTAATCCTTTTATGCAATCTTTAAAATGTTCGCTGTTATGATGATGCTGTTATGACAGCTCTCTATTTTACGCTTCTAATTTTGAGAACTGTAATTTTATGTTTTTATCATGTGATTAACAATCCAATCTTTAAAACAAGATGGGATCTTTAAACGTATGCGATTTGTGCTGTGATAAAAACGTATCATAAAATTTATGAACTGTTATGAATGATAACTGCTTTTCATTTCATATGAACGTTTACATGCGTTATAATATTTACATTATGATTTGCTTTTTATGGTCTATTCATACATGGCAATCTTATATAAAAAATGGTCAAATGAATCATGCATAAAAAGATGGATTCTTGAGTGGATTCATATAAAATAATTGCACACAAACTATTGACTTTATTGTGTTTTTTGATATGATACCGAATTCTACTTGGACGGCGTGGCCATACCGCACGCCATCCCGCTTGCCCCTTAATTCCCCAGATACGTCGTCCCTCACGGGGGCGCACGTAATTATAAACCGCTTGTGTGTGTCCACCACCGGTATCAATACAAGCAGCTGTTATCCTAATTCCCTCTTTATAGCCTGTATGTGGCCAGCGTTTTGTAAGGTATTCATCCAGCTGGTCCCATACTTCAAAAGAAGAGGGATCACCAAGGATAACTTGATAATCAATATGCCAACTTTCTTCACTGCGTCCCCATCCAACCACTTCAAGTTCTAAGCGGTCATTTTGCACATCAATACCCGCTGTCAACAACACGGCTTGTTCTGGTGCAAGGGGATAATCTTCGCGTTTTGCATAGAGGCTATCTGGGTCAACAACTTCGCCTGTTCTGTCCTCCCATGGCTCTCCAAGCACTGTATTGACAAAAGGCTGTAGAAGAGCTGGATCATCCTTGGCATTTAAAAACTCTCTTGCGCATTCCCCCCAAGTAAGCCAAGGGGAATAGAGTGCCGAAATATGATAAGAACGCAAATTGGGTCTGCTTGATTCACTGGTTGGTACCCAACATGCTCCTCGTTCTTCACACATGAGATCTGTTTTTCTGTGCTCGGCATGTTCATGGCCACAATGGGCACAAACAAACACAGCTTTTTCGGGGGCGCCTTTTGGCCACTTAATTTGTGACCAAACAATGGGCTGTAGAACACCACATGCATCACAAGGCACGTTGTAATATCGCTGGTCTCCTAGCACAAAATCCTTGGCAATACGGCTTGTGTCACGGTGGGTGGGTGTGGACAATTTAAAGATCTTTCGTTGTACAAAGGTTGAGGTACGCTTTTCAGCGATCATCACCGGATCACCTTCGTTATCCACACTGAGAGGATAACCATCCACTTCATCTAAAATCAGATAACGAATAGGCATGGAACGCAAACCAGCAGCACTGTTTGCCCCTGTAAGCATCAGTGCACCACCATCAAACTCTTTCGAAAACATTGTATTACCACTGTCGCGTGCCCGCGCTGGGGCAATGCGTTCGCTTAAAGCAGGGCTTGCCATAATCATAGGATCAAGCCGCGTCTTTGAAAGCTTTTTGGCTGTCTCAACCGTTGGCATCACATAAAGAGCAGGTCCTGGACTATAATGAATAGCATAACCGCAGAAATTTAATCCTGCCTCTGACATGCCAACTTGCGCCCCTTTCATGACAATAGTTGTTTCAATTGGCACGTAGGAGGAAAGGTTATCCATGATTTCGCGCAAATAGGGGGTCCGCTTTGTTCTCCACAATCCAGGTTCAGCACTTGCTACCGTGCTAAGGTATCTATTCTTATCCGCCCATTGCGAAACCGTGTACGGTGGGTCCGGTTGTCTTGCATTATTGGCATGGGCGAAAAATTCTGTAACAGCATTCTCATCCATTATTCGTTTCTTGCAAGTTCTCTAACTCTGGAGAATGAGGATCATGAAAAGGCACTGGAATATTAACCGCCTCAAGTAAAGCGGTTCTCATAGTGTAATCAATAGCACCAATAAGGCTGGCAGCATCACATCCAACTTGTGCAGCAATGCTTGCACCAAAACGATGCGGAAAATTCAACATAGCGTCACGGTGTGCTCTTCCAAACTCACGGGCTGCTCTCTTGACTTCTTCACGGTCAACGGTTGTTTCGCGTAAGCGTTCAAGTGCAATCTTTTCGCTTTCAAGCGCAACTTGCATTCGCTCCAGTTTTATCTTGTATTCATTGGCTCCATCTGTAGAGGCTTGTTTGATCTTTGTCCGCGGTTGACCATCAGGCGCTAAAAATGGAGCAGGGCGCTTTGTTGGATTCTCATTCCAGATGCTTGTGGCAAGGGCTTCATTGACAGAACCATCTTCAAAAAGAGCCGCATCAAATTTACCTGTCTTTATCCGTGAAACCACCGCATTATGTGAAACACCCATCTTCTTCGCGAACGCACGAACCGATATCCCCTCACGATTCTTCTTATTCATAGTTGCTCCTTGCCTTCTTCTCTGCCATAAGAAGTAAGAGTTTACTGTGTTACGAATGATTGACAATCGGGTATAATCGGGTATATATTCCGGTATGAAAACAGATACACTCCAAATTACACAAAAATTGTTGGCTCTCATTACTGAGATTGATGAGTTCAAAGGGGCATGGCGCGCTCTTGGTACTCTTGCACCTGAGCGATTGAACGCCCTTCGCCATATTGCTACTGTTGAAAGTATTGGATCTTCTACACGCATTGAAGGGAGTAAGTTAACAGACCGCGAAATCGAACAGCTTTTGGTAAACTTAGAAATTAAACGTTTCAAGAGTCGTGATGAACAAGAAGTTATCGGTTATGCCAAGGTTATGGAAACAATCTTTCAATCTTGGAGTGATATTTCTATTACTGAAAACCATATTAAACAACTTCATCGTGATCTTTTGTGTAATAGTGAGAAAGATCAACGACATCGAGGTGAATATAAGACTGTACGCAATGATGTAGCAGCATTTAATTCTCAAGGAAAAATGGTTGGCATTGTTTTTGAAACAGCTACACCATTTGATACACCATACCGAATGCAAGAGCTTATTACTTGGTTCAATAAAACCAATGAATTAAATGATCTTCATCCTTTACTTACGATTGGTATTTTTAATGTAACATTTTTAGCTATTCATCCTTTTCAAGATGGAAATGGACGTTTAAGCCGTATCTTAACCACCCTTCTTTTGTTACAAAAAGGTTATGTTTATGTACCATATTCATCACTTGAAAGCATTATTGAGAATAATAAAGAAAGCTATTACTTAGCTCTGAATCAGACTCAAAAAGCAATTTATACTAAAACACCCAATTGGGAACCTTGGATACTCTTTTTTTTACGTGCTCTACAAAAACAAAAACGCCAATTAGAAATAAAAATAGAGAGTGAAAAAAATGCTCTTTTTTCCTTATCTGAATTGGCTCTTAATATTCTTGATTATGTGCGTAATCACGGACGTGTTACAACCCGCGATATGGTGCGTGAGGTTGGTGCAAGCCCTAATACACTTAAAGTAACTTTTACATCATTAGTTGAAAAAGGTCTTTTGATACGTCATGGTGGTGGACGATCAACTTGGTATAGTGCACCTTAATTTTATTACCTTCTTAACCACCTCCCCATTGTTGAGAACGGGGAGGGGAGTTCTATTTTTTTAATTAAGCAACCTTTTTAATGGGGCTCTCCAAATTTGGTTCGTAAGCTTTTAACAAAGGCTCCATAATCGGGGGAGGTTTTAAGGTTCCAAAATTTGTAATCATTGCCAAAATTCTGAGTGCATTTGGTGATTCATCTTGAAGTTTTAAAATCAAAGCTTTTTCTATTGCATCCATGGTCTCAATGAGAGCATTAAAAGCCTTATCTTCGACATCATCCCGATCAGAAAATTGAAACAAAGCCATCCCTAAATCACATAAAAAGTCGATACTGGTGTTCATTGTACACCTCCATGGATTTGTTCTCTCAAACATGCCAATCCTTTTGGTGTGATTTTCGTTGAAGGTAGTACCTTTTCTGTCCCATCTNATTGTACACCTCCATGGATTTGTTCTCTCAAACATGCCAATCCTTTTGGTGTGATTTTCGTTGAAGGTAGTACCTTTTCTGTCCCATCTGGTCTTTGAATGGTAATAGCGGGACAATCCATAAATCCTTTCTTGATCTTGTCCTGATAAGGTAACAGAGGCGCCCCTGGAGCCCGTCGATACACCCAATCATGTTTACGCAAGTAATCTGTTAAGTCCTTTGGTCTTACTTCCAACATCTTTGCTGCTTCAATCAGACCGAACAAACCATCAGAGCGTTTTAAACCTTCCAAAGCTTTTGCTTTTGGCGCTAATTCAGCAATGGTGTTATCCTTTTGCTCGATTTGGCTTTGTAGATGATTCAAGACGCCAAGCAATGCCTTCGGTTTGGAGTAGTCAACTTGTGGTGTTGCTACTTGCTTCAAAAGCCGTTCACATTTGATAAAATATTGACGAGCTTCATGTCCTTTATCGTTACGCTCTATCATGGAAAGGTGTTTAGCCATGTCTAAGGTGAGGTAGTATTCTATGCTTGGGCGCCCACCTTTTTCTAAATTTTTAGAAAAACCTATAAAGTCTATATTTTCTCGAAAATTACATTCTTTAATGCGATTTTTAATCCAGTCTGCAAACTTTGATGTAATTTCCAAAAATGCGTGCAATTCACGCGCATTAACAGTTTGAACAGTTTCCTGATCAATAACCTGTTCTGATATTTCTATAAGTGTGTTCATAATGAACTCCTAGTTGTTAGAGGTTTCTTAATGACACTCTAAAAGAGTGCCGGGCGCTAAGAAACACGGCAACTAGCCCGTCGTTATGCTTTCCCCGAAAGGGTATTATATGGCATAACCACACCCGACAATATTATTATATGCATGTAGCATACAATGAGTCAAAGCTTTTAAATTGCGGAAAACGAGTTATTTCGGCAACCAATCCGCTAGTTGTTTTAAGGTGTTTCTTAGGCACCTGATTCGAAGATACCTATTACTGTAGAATTGTCAAGTAATAAAAATTACTTTTTGCTAAGAAAACGTTTCACATACTGTACTTCACATACTGTACAGTGTACATATTGAAATTGTTATTTATCAATGAGTTAAGTGTACAATGTACAGTTGATTTGAAAATTCTGTCGCTAGCGGTAGTTCGCGCTCGCCTGCCCCGCAACGAAGCCAACCCGCTGGGAAGTACCTTTTGCATTGATTTTATTGTATTTTTTCTGGAAAAAGCGAAGCATAAGTGATAATCTGTTTTTAAAATTGCAATAAGAATATGTAATTCCTAAACTCATAAGGATATGGAATATATAGATAAAGCTTGAGAACATGATTTAGCCTTTCTTATTAGCAGCGTATTCTTGACGTTTAAGTTGTCTCTGTATGTTTTCAGTTAATCTTTCATTGGCATATTGTGCAATAGCACTTGCAATCTCTGGCTTGGACATCACTTTAGCAATTGAAGGTCCTTCTTGTTTTGCAATGGGGAATTGATCTCCGTCATCTCTTTGAAACACATTCCCTCCCATTTTCAATTCAACACGCTTTGGAAAACTGCCTCCCTTGATAAAACCATGGGGTAAGATTTCTTTCTTTCCAAACAGTGTGTAAGTTACGCCGCGTTTTGTTTCGTTTACTTTAAAAAATTTAAGAGGTATTGGTGTTCCAGAACCAATGATATCTGTCTCAAGAAACCTTGCTGTCGCCTTTTCTTTAATATAAACACCTCTTCTTATACGCTTTATTTGGGCTGATGAGATGTCTGCAACTTGCTTTTCAGTAAAGCGTTCAACTTGTTTTGCTGTTGTCTTGACACCAACAAAAGGTTTAGCAGCATTTGCACGCTTGAGACGTGCGTAGACTTGATTGGAAACTTCAACAAATGGATTATTGGGTGTTGATGGTTCAAAGCGAACAGTGCTTTTATTGTCTCCAATAACACACATTGGCTTAGTGATGACAGCTTTCATCATTGCTCCTTTTGAGTCATAATTAATGACATCATTAGTCAAATATTAATTTTTGTTATTTGAAAAATTGATTAGCCAGAACTAGCAAGAAAACAGGGCTTTCTAGCCACATTTCAAGTTCACATTTTACTGAATTTTTAAGGGATATTTTTGAATTTTAGACGCAATTCAACTAGTGCCGTACTGTCATTCAATACTATTTTTTACACCATGTCAACAAAAAAATCTATATTTTTTATTTTAAAATAGAATATATAGATTTTTCTAAAACATTTTAGATTTTATAAATTATTGTGAAATTATTATAGGAGGGAAAGACAATGACAGGTCCAGAAATATTAGATGCCATGTATATAATATCAATGATAGTTATATCCCTCTTAACTATAGCGTTTTGTTTGCCTGCCGCCTTTTGATTTTCATTAATAGTTTTCGGATCATATGCAATTACACGCTTTTGCAAAAAAAATCGAGAGTGAGAAATTTTTCCAGATTGATGAGCTAAATATTAAGCTCGTGACGGGCTGCTGTTGCCAAAAAAGCAGATCTTGTTAAACCTCTCTCTTGTGCACAATTATCAATTGCACGTAAAAGCCCTCGTTCAATTGATATATTTGTGCGTACCACTTCTGCATCATTTTCAATAAAGGGGACTTGTATTAAAAAAGCTCCTTCTGACAAAGCCGTTTTGACAGATTCCCGTTGTATGACGTCTTCAAATTTTGAAGGAATAGGCACTCTATCTATATCTTCACAATAAAGTTGGAGTGCTTCTGTTGCATTTGCGATTAAATTTTCTTCCTCATCAGCAGCGGAAAAAAGTTCCTCAAAATCAGGAAACTGAACACCAAAAGCAGAGTCTTCATCTTTATGAACAAGAGCAAAAAATCTTTTCATTCTTCTTCTCCTTCTTTTAACCAGCCTGCTTGTTGTGCGATAGAACGTGCTGTACCAATCGGAAGATTTTTTTAGGATGTGGAACGATAACAACCTTATCATCTTTCTATACATATTTTTTAAATTTATGATGAGAACCTTTTACTTTGATAAGTTCAAAGCCATCACGCTTTAATTTTGCAATGATTTTTCGGTTATCTTGTTCCATTACCTAAACTCATAATATGTAAATATATACACATTTTAATGATTTTTCATCTGATGTCAATTCTTTTTTAACGGCTAAAATGCTTATGAAGCGCATTAAGAACAATACGCAAAGAACTAACAAGATGTGTTAGCGATTGATCTTCTATAACAAGATATTGTAATGCAGCATAAAGATTATACTGTCTATAGAGGTGTTGTGTTTCTTTGATAACCTCTTTCGTCTCTTCATAACAATGAGTTGCTCTTTCAATCCACCGTTTTTGTGCCTCCTCATTTGATGAAGGAGTAAAGTTATCATAAATTGCATTAGGCAATGCTTTTGCACATAGGTAATTGTTTTTCACTTCAAGATATTTTTGCGCATCATTATATTGGTCTTGATTGATTTCGCCTTGCAAATAAAGCCGCCCGATATAGGTACCGGAAAGCGGACTTTTAGCCTCTTCTATGGTCAAGCCAAAGCGTTTGGCACGCATTTCAATTGCCAATTTATCCATGGGTTCATGCGGTGTTTTTGCTCGTGAGATGCGTCCGTTTGGTTCTCTCACACCCCCCTTAATCCGAGGACGACCACGTTTTGCACGTTTTTTTCTTTTTGTCATATTTTTTTCAATCAGAATGGGACGCTATCGTTAAGAGCTGTTCTATAATCTTGAGCACCTGAAGCGATAGCATAATTTTGAGAAGTAATGGGTGAAGGGAATGCCGATTGCTCTTTTTTTGCATCAAGCAAATACAACTCGCCTTTGAATTGTGGTAAAATAATCTCTGTTGTGTAACGGTCATGCCCATTTTTATCTTGCCATTTGCGTGTCTGTAATTTGCCTTCTACGTAAACCTTTGAACCTTTGTTTAGATATTGAAGTGCAATTTTTGCTAAATGTGGATTAAAAATCATAACAGAATGCCATTCAGACTTCTCTACTTTTTGATGTGTATTTTTATCTGTATAGCTTTCAGAAGTTACCATACGAAAATTAACCACTTCTGCTCCAGAATTCATTGTTTTGCTTTCGGGATTAGCACCAAGGCGCCCGATTAAAGTCACTTTATTTAGCATATTTGTAGCCCCATTAGATTAGCAATTTATATATACAAAATCTTAGCATAATTTGCTTATTTTTTCAATTATTTCAAAAGTATATTATTGTTTTTTAACATATAAAATTATGTTTACGGTGTATAAAATAAGGAGATCAAGGTATTTTATTTTGCAAGCAGCGTTTCTTTTCCGTTCTCACCATGAATTCCTTGAACACTGTTAGATCTTGTTGTGAAAGACACTTACAAACGTGCTAATAATTTCACGGTTAAGTGGATCAGAAGAACTCATTATAAAATTCTTTCGGCAAATATCAGCCTCTTTTCTTAAAAGAGAAGCCATGTTTTGATCTAAAGCGTACAGCTTTATGATCTTTTCTTCCATTCCTACTAGAACAGCTGCAAAAAAACGAGAAGAAGATAGAGAATGGATAAGCAAGCAATATCGACAAAAGATCTTGCCAAATGGTCAGAAGAACATATTAAAATTTTGTTAGATAACAAAAGAGTAGAGGATTTAAGAACGCCACCTTCCATATATATAACTGGACCCCACTTGCCAACAAAAGGCAAGTGGACGCTTCTTTGTTTAAAGATAAAAAACAATGCACAAACTGTCATCCACGTTTTAAATATAAAGCTAAAAGATGGTTCTCGTTTTATTCTTGGATATGGCATCATATACAAACCTGAAACAAGATGGTGGCAAATGCAATCACCATATGTTAATCCTGATGCCAGTCCAACGTCACACAAATCACGCGGCCGCTGTGAGGAAGCAGAGAATTTTCGAACGGGACAAGAAATCGATGTTAATATTTCTATAGCTCCCTCAGAAGATAAGTACACAGGAATCCTTATTTTTGTAGCAGCGCGTGAAGAAGATATAAAAGCCCAAGTTACTTTAATCATTACTCATACATCCCCATTGAAACCAGAAACAACAATGACTGTAACGACACAAACCAACCTCATAGACTTTAAAAAATTGGATTAACTCAGATTCAGACACACACTGCATGCATCATCTATTAATTCAATTTCTTCTTTTCTTTTTTCGATGAGTTTATCCCTTAAGAAATCAAGCTTACTTTTGACTAAGGCTGTAAACAAGATCAGCTCATTTAAGCGATAAAAAGATGACAACTCTTGAGAAAAATAATTATCAAACCAAGTTGTAAAAGCTTGCGTAAACACAGATAAAAACCATTGATTAAAATCATCGTACGGAAATAACGGAAAATATTTTCTATCATCACGCGCAAAGATACTATGCAGCATATAGACAAGAAAACCTGTTGATGAGGGATCTATCCTTATTTCAAAACATGCATCTTCAGGCGAACGGAGACCATAATATATGGTTTCCTGTCCAATCTTATTAACAAGATCAATCAACTGGACTTTGCTTATAGTGATCTGTGGGACATCTATCATCTCTGATCTTTCTTCTTTAAGAGTGTGAAGGGTGCTGTTGATGTTCATTCTTTTCTTCATATTGAGATTGCAACATTTCATTTTGTTCACATGGCTTCATGCAAACAGTGGAACCCTTGACAAAAGAAGGAGTTGGAGGAGATTGTTCATTCCATAACGCTTCGAGAAGATATGCAACGGCTCCTCTTGAAGGAACACCATATTTTTCCCAACGCCATACTGTTGACTTGTTGACGCCTAACCGTGCTGCCATTTCTTTCAGAGTTAAATTCAGATTTTTACGTAACTGTTTTACTGCTATTTTTCCCATAAAAAATAATATGCATTATGAGCACTTAAAAGTCAAGTCGAAATGCATACCAATTATATGCAATATGAATATATTAAGGAGATAAAAATGCTTAGTAACACGATAGACCAATCTGCTAGATTAATAAAAGCGCGTTTAGCGCGTGGTTTTAGAAGTGCTAAAGAAGCAGCTAGATATTTTGGCTGGAACTACTCTAGCTATATACAGCATGAACAAGGATTAAGAGGAATATCACGGGCATCTGCGAAATATGCAAAAGCATTTAGAATTAGTGAAGGATGGTTATTAACTGGAGAGGGAGAAGGCCCCTCCTTTCCAATTCCTGCCACAAAACAAACTGTTGATGAGCAAATTATTAATCTACTGCAAAAAACAACTCAACCAGATAAAGAAACAATTCTTCACCTTTTAAATCGCCTGCATGCAGAAGAAAAAAAATAAAAGCTTTTTTCTTTCATTACTAAATGTAGAAACCAGATGCATTATTTTGTTATCTAATTCTATATCACTTTTTATTGTTTTCATAACCATTCACCTTCCCCTTTCATGAGAATCGTCATTTAGAAAAAATCTTCTTACAAGATTTTTATACCGTTAAAAATAAAATACACATAACGCATATTTTATTGTTGATAAGTATGCATTATGCGTATTTATATATTCCATAAACCACGCACAAACAATCGCCAAGAGGTGTTAGGGAGGAAAAATTATGGATAAGCCAATTCTTATAAATTCCAATGAAATTTTATTAGTTGCCTACGATAAAGATCAACACATTGCAGAGTCTGGACCACTTGATGCAAGCCAAATTCTAAGCATTGTTGATGAGGTAGATGATGCAATCCAAATCTTTCGCATCAATCCTTCTGAGAATAATTGTGAAGATATCTCTGAAGAAATTGCAGAAGCATATGTAAAAGAAAATATCGAACATCTCCATGAGGATAGTGAGGTTTATGACTTTGTACGCGAAAGTGATGTTTACCAATAACTTTTAGACGAGATCGCAGACGAAAAATATAATGATGAGATTTACGGTACTTACGAACAACAACACCGTTTGCGTGTATGTGATGTGCTTTAAAATCTGAGGGCGCATTTAAAAGCGCCTCCTTTCATTCAACAATCCCACCAATATGAGGTCTGTAATGGAAAAGCTTCTTGCTACTCAATACAATATTATTCAGCATCAAAAGGTTCAAACTATTAGCGTTCGTGATTTATATACCTTTTTAGAGGTAAAAACCGAGTTTAGAAAGTGGATAACAAACTGTATTAAAGAACTTAGCTTTAGAGAAGATGTCGACTTTGTACTTTCTACTAAAGAATTATCAAACTCCTCACGTGGAAATCCTTTTAAAGATTATGCTCTCACTTTAGACACAGCAAAACACATTGCCATTTGTGAACCTGGTCTCAAAGGTAAACAAGTGCGTGAATATTTTCTGAAATGCGAAAAAAAAGCAAATTCAAAAATCGATTATTCAAATCCTGAAACATTAGAAGATTTCTTAAGACATCTAAGACAGCAAATTAAGCACAATGACAATGTTGCCACAACGAACGGAGTGAAGCATGCATAATTTTATCACAACATCTGAAAGAAATTTTCAAAACACAACAGTTCAAACGATGTCTAGTCGTGAAATTGCAGAGTTATGCGGTAAGCAACATGCGCATATTATGCGTGATATTCGACAAATGTTAGGAGAATTATATCCTGAAGGGGGTCAATCCAAATTTGGATCCACCTATTTAGATAAACAGGGTAAGCCCCAAAACTGTTACAACCTTCCTAAACATGAATGCCTCATTTTAGTTTCTGGTTACAGCATGACATTACGTGCTAGGATTATAGACCGTTGGCAAGAATTGGAAAAGCAAGCAGTAATACCACAAATCGACTACTCAAGTCCTCAAGTTATGCTTGGTGTTTTAACGTATCTCAAAAATGAAAATGAACAAAAAGATAACATTATTGCAAATTTAAAACCAAAGGCAATGGCTCTTGAAAGCTTACAGCGTCATAATGGACTCTTTGGTCTTACAGAAGCCGCTAAAATACTCGAGATGAAACCAAAACAGTTCATTCTCTTCTTACAGAAAAAAGGTTGGGTTTACAGACGAGCAGCAGGTGAAAATTTGCTTCCTTATTAAGACAAAATCCAAAAGCAACTTATGGATTGCCCAACCATTACACTTAAAACCGCAAATGGAATAGAAAAAGTCATTCCTTGCGCAAAAGTCACAGCAAAAGGAATTGGTGTGCTGTCTCAAGAGCTTAAAAGACAAAGCATGCATTAAGAGGAGGTTATTATGATAAAAAAGAAATACGAACTGACTGATGAAATCGATATAGTTTATAAGCGCCGATTTTTTAATTTTTTATTTGACAAAATACTATCAGTATGTCTATTGTCAAATCATGTGCCTAGAAAACACCTTAAAATACCAAGCGGATTGGTTGCCGAAATAATCAGTCTTCTGAACATTAAAGATTTTGACTCATTATATGCTGTAGCATATAACGGTCTTGTCGGGTGTAGTTACACTATACAATACCCTCACGGGAAAGGTGTGACGACGGACTTGGTACCGTGTTTTCTAGCACCCGGCACTCTTTTAGAGTGTCAATAGAAAACCTCTATTACCAAGGAGTTCACAGTGAACACACTTATAGAAATTAAAGAAAGCACTGCTAATAGTGCTACCACTCAGACTATGTCGAGTCGTGAAATTGCAGAATTGTGCAGTAAAAGACATGACCATGTGATGCGCGATATCAAGAAAATGCTTGAAGAACTTAACGCCCCCAAATTTGGGGTGGTTGATTTTAGTGGTTATTACCTTGATAGCAAAGGTGAAAGCCGCCCTTGTTATAACCTCCTTAAACGCGAATGTCTAATTCTTGTTTCTGGTTACAGCACTGCCTTACGAGCAAAAATCATTGACCGGTGGCAAGAATTGGAAAAACAAGTAGCAACACCGCAAATTGACTACTCAAGTCCTCAAGCTATGATTGGCTTTTTAAATCACTTACAAAGTCAAATCGAGCAAAAAGATCATGTTATTTCAGAATTAGCACCCAAAGCAAAGGCTTTGGATGGTTTAAAACGCTCTGATGGTTTGTTTGGTCTTATTGAAGCAGCAAAGATGTTAGAGGTACGACCAAAAGATTAAACAGATTACTTGCGTAAACATGACTGGGTATATCGACGTGCTCCAAGGGAGCCGCTGTTACCTTATCAGGATAAGATCAAGAAAGGATTCATGGATTGTCACGCTATTACCATTCAAAGACCGGATGGTACAGAAAAGGTGCTGCCTTCAACGAAAATCACATCCAGAGGATTGGCTTGTTTGAGAGAATAAATCTTTGGGGGTGTGCAATAAATCCCAGTATCGACTTTTTATGTGATTTGTGGATAGCGTTGTCTCAGTTTGTCAATTGTGAATACGTAGATGACAAAGACTGTAGTGCCTTGGTTGACATCATGAGCGTAGTAGAAAAAGCTTTGATTTTAAAACTTCAAGATGAAATTCCAAATATTACAAAGATTCTAGCAGTTTTAACGGATTTTGGAGATTCAGAGCTGCCCCATAGAATGGATTCTTTGTTGCGAGCTTATGATCCGAGTTTGCAGAAGTCTGTCACGAAAGCGGCTTAGTTTTAAACAATTGATTTCATCTCCTCGTCCTATAAGACGAGGAGGGGATTAATTAACATAAAAAAGAGAAAGGTAATGAGATGATATTTGATGATGGAGATAGATATGTAACGACACGTGAGTGTGCACAGCTTTTTAGTGTATCCACAACAACGATTCGCAATTGGGTGCTTCAGGGTTTGTTTCCGGAGCCATATAAGCTAGGGAGAGCAGTGAGATGGAGAAAAAAAGAGATCTTAGACTTCACTCCAAAGAAAAATAAGGAGCAAATAAGAACAAATTAGGTAAAATTATATAAACTGTAGAAGGTGGTCTGAAAATAGCTATTTAAAGAAAAAAACTATATATTTCAATATTTTAAACACAAAAAATGGTGCCCAGACGCGGATTCGAACCACGGACACGCGGATTTTCAGTCCGCTGCTCTACCAACTGAGCTATCTGGGCATGCTTCATAAAAAACATAAAGCGTTTGCGGTTATAACATTAAAATTTTCTCTGTCCAGTCATCAAAAGAAAAATAATTGATTTTTTAATAAGTTTATCTCCCTATTCTAGAGCGTTATCAATGAATCTCTATCATAAAATAAATTTGATAGGTATATTGGACACTTTAGTGTATTGTTATTAGAATGCTGTCTTATCGTGGTGGTGATACGAAAAAAAATTAAAAGAATCAATCGAGAAGCATGATTAAGAAAGATTTTTTTATAAAGTTCCCGTGAATTTTAAGCATACGAAATAATAGACAACATTTTTGACTTTTTCTAAAAAGATTGTTGATTAGTCTTTATAATAATTTGTTTTTCTTTATAAAGAAAAAAACATCTAAAAGGGGAGAAATAATGATAATGTTACAAAAACCAAGTAGTCGTCCCAATAATACTAATTTTTCTTCAGGCCCTTGTAGTAAACGGCCTGGTTGGACTCTTGATGTTCTTAAAAATGCAGTAGTTGGGCGTTCACATAGATCTAGAGAAGCAGAATTAAAACTTGCTGAAGTTGTTAATTTAACCCGTGAGATTCTTGAGGTTCCTTCTGATCATCGTATAGGAATTATGCCCGGTTCAGATACCGGTGCTGTTGAGGCTGCTCTATGGTCTCTATTAGGTGAGCGTGGCATTGATATGGCGGCGTGGGAAAGTTTTGGATTTGGGTGGAATAAAGATGTTGTCGAGCAATTAAAGCTTTCTGATGTGCGTCGTTTTGAAGCTCCTTATGGTGAAATACCAGATTTAACACAACTTGACTTTGATCGGGATGTTGTTTTTACATGGAATGGGACAACTTCTGGTGTGCGTATTCCTAATGCGGATTTCATTCCGCATAAACGGGCTGGATTGACCATTTGTGATGCAACATCGGCAGCTTTTGCGCAATATCTTGATTTTTCAAAATTAGATGTTGTTACTTTTTCATGGCAGAAAGTTTTGGGAGGTGAGGCTGCACATGGTATGGTGATTTTAAGTCCTCGTGCTGTTGAGAGGCTTGAGAATCATGTTCCAGCTTGGCCTATGCCTCAACTTTTCTATATGACAAAAAATGGAAAATTGAACGAAGATATTTTTAAAGGAAAGATAATCAATACACCTTCTATGCTTTGTGTTGAGGATTTTCTTGATGGGTTGAAGTGGGCAAAGTCTCTAGGAGGTGCAGCGGCATTAAGAGCACGGGTTGAGAAAAACTTTTCTGTACTTGATGCTTTTGTTCGCAAAACGCCATGGTTAGAATATTTGGCAAAAGATCCTGAAGTGCGTTCTAACACCGCTATTTGTTTAGATATTGTGGATCCAGTGATTACTGCTTTGGATACGGAAAAGCGAGTATCTTTTATAAAAGCGGTTGTGAAACGTCTTGATGAGGAAGGGGTTGCTTATGATATCGGTTCGTATCGCGATGCACCTCCTGGGCTTAGAATTTGGGCGGGTATAACAATTGAGGCTTCCGATCTTGAAATTTTGACACAATGGCTTGAGTGGGCGTTCCAAGTTGAAAAAGCACAGCTTTAAATAATTACTGGTGATTTTCACAACGTATTTTTAAACAAAAAAGGATACGAAAGATTATGATGATCTTTCGTATTCTTGTATCAGACAGACAGCATCTAAATATTACGTGAATTGTAAAAGATTAAGAGAGAGAATGAATGCTCTGTCAGGTGTTGGATACGCACAAATTAAAATCTCTATTTTTTTTACTTTGTTGTAGCAAAAATAACAGATTTAAAATATTTTGGTATTTGCTTATCTTTATTATCATAAATTTGAAAATTTAATCACTTGAAGATTGAGAAAAATCTGAAATGAGGAGTCGCACTTGCTCTAAGGTTTCGTTATAAAGAAGTGTTTGTTTTTGAATGCTGGTTTTTTTAACCAAACACGACGGAGAAAGTTATGGCCAATGTAGTTGTTGTCGGTACACAATGGGGTGATGAAGGCAAAGGTAAAATTGTAGATTGGTTATCTGAGCGAGCAGATATCGTGGTGAGGTATCAGGGGGGGCATAATGCTGGCCACACATTGGTTGTTGATGGAGTCAGTTATAAATTATCACTTTTACCGTCTGGTTTAGTGCGTGGCAAGTTATCAATTATAGGCAATGGTGTTGTTGTTGACCCTCATCATTTTGTTGCAGAAGTAAAAAAACTATGTGATCAGGGTGTAAAAATCACACCAGAAATTTTGCGTATTGCTGAAAATGCTCCTTTGATTCTTTCTTTGCATCGTGATCTTGATGCAATTCGAGAAAGCGGTTTATCTGGTTTAAAAATTGGTACAACAAAGCGTGGTATTGGACCGGCTTATGAAGATAAGGTGGGACGTCGTGCTATCCGAGTGATGGATTTAGCAGAAAAAGATACACTTATGGCTAAGATTGAGCGGCTTTTGAGGCATCATAATGCTTTGCGTCGTGGGATGGGTGTTGCAGAGATTGATTCTCGAGCACTTTATGATGAATTGATGCAAGTTGCGGATAAAATTTTGCCCTTTATGGATTGTACGTGGCGTCTTTTAGATGAAGGTTATCGAGGAGGGAAACACATTCTTTTTGAAGGTGCGCAAGGTGCTTTATTAGATAATGATTTTGGAACTTATCCTTATGTAACGTCATCTAATACAGTTGCTGGGCAAGCATGTACAGGTTCGGGGATGGGACCTGATGCAATTCATTATGTTTTGGGTATTGCAAAAGCTTATACTACACGCGTTGGAGAAGGGCCGTTCCCGACAGAGCAGATAAATGATATTGGTGAATTTCTGGGAGTGCGTGGACATGAATTTGGTGTTGTAACGGGTCGAAAGCGTCGATGTGGTTGGTTTGATGCTGTCTTAGTACGTCAGATGGTAACAATTTGCGGTGTTCAAGGTATAGCATTGACAAAACTTGATGTTTTAGATGGTTTGGATGAAATAAAAATTTGTATTGGTTATGAGCTTGATGGTAAAAGAATTGATTATTTACCTTCTTCCATGGGAGCTCAGGATCGGGTGAAGCCTGTTTATGCAACATTAGAAGGTTGGAAGGAAGAAACAGCACATGCATTGAGGTGGGAAGATTTACCAGTGCAGGCTATTAAATATATACGCTATATTGAAGAACTGATTAATACAAAAGTGGCTTTATTATCCACAAGTCCAGAGCGTGAAGATACTATTCTTATTACGGATCCCTTTGTTAATTGATTATTATTTTTAGATTTCTATATATGTTCTCTGTGCGTTTTTGTCTCTTTTTACAAAAAAAGTTTTTAAGAGCACGTGAGAGAAAGGTGCAAAATAGCATTGTTTATTTTTCATATTCATTTTACATTATTGCGATAGTTGTACCAATATTAAATGGCAATCAATTTAGAAGGCTAAAATAAAGTTTTTTGGCTTTACTATTGATTTTTTCTCAGTTTAAGAGAGATTATAGAGGAAATGGTAGATTTCGTTGGAATCTTAAAAAAGACAATTAATGCACAAAATAATATTACACCACAAGTGCGTAAGCGGATTTATAAGCGTGCTACCGAAACACTAGAACATCAATTTTTAACAGCAAAAATACCACAAGCAATAGCGGATGAACAGAGAAAGATTCTTCAAAGTTCTATTGCAACTGTTGAAGGAGAATATTTAGCAGTTGAAAAGAAGCGGCTTTCTTCAGTTATTGGGTGGAATCCCACAAATATAAATGAAGATAAGAAATATACAAAAAAAACTATATTACCAAAGAATAATGAATTTTCAGAGGTAAATATAAAAAGAAAACAGGATTTTGTTACGCGTTCAAAGGATAACAAGGTATTTGATGAGCTTTGTGTATCCGATATACCAGATGCAGAGCCTGTTAATATGGAGGCTGATGTGCCTTCTCAGCATGTTAATAGCAGTGTGTTAAAGATTTCTCCTTCGCAGGAAGATAATTCGCATATTGTTTCGCACATTTTTTCTCAGGCTTTACGTCGTGCTAATAAATCGTTAGTGCAAAGGCGTATTGTAATAAGTGCTGTTTCTGTTGTTAGTTTTGTTGTTTTAATTGTTGGTATTTTTTTTGTTGGTGAGCGTGTATTTGTATCAAATGATCATCAGTTTTTAGAAGAAAATCTTCAAGCTTCTCACAGAGTACCAAAGGCATTTCCAATTAAGAGAAAGTTAACACAACGCTTATTAGAGGATGGAAGTGAAATTGATGTTGGTTTAAAACAAGCGATAGATTCTTCGGATGAAGAAGTACTCTCAACAGTTGTTGATAGCAATTTGCAATCGCTTGAAAAATCAGGTGAAGCTGTTTTCTATCAAGCACGTACAAATTATGATGCAGAAAAGATAGCAACGGGAAGTGCTCGCTGGACGCTTATAAAAGAATCTCAAGTGAAGGGGGCTCCAGAAGAAACAACTATACAAGGTGATATAACAATTCCTGATGAAGGGGTATCATTACGGTTAATTTTACGTCGTAATACCGATCAGTCATTTCCTGCTGCATATATTATGGACCTTGTTTTTATTCTTTCTGATAAATTTTCAGGTAAAGCTATAAGCAATGTTCAAGCATTAACCTTTAAAGCAAGTGAACAATCCATTGGACAGGCTTTAACAAGAACCATTGCTGCAAAGATTAACGATGACTTTTTTCTTGTCGCATTGAGTGGTAATCATCCATTTCTTGATCGAAATTTACAATTGATGCGAGAATTAGATTGGATGCGTTTGGTGTTAACGGATAAAAACGGGCGTATAAGTGAATTAACCTTTGCAAAAGGACCAACAGGTAAGTCTATTTTTAATGAAGTTATTGGACAATGGCTTGCACAACAAGATAAGTTAACAGTTCTTGGTCAAAAAAATAAAACATAGATGCAAAAAAATAAACGGCTGTGAAGAATTTTCTACGACCGTCTTTATCAATTATATACCAAATATATTCAATAAAGCTTTACATATCAATAACTTAAAGAATTCGATAGGCTAATTTACAAGTATAAAGCCAAGGCATGCTTTTTTTCATTTTCACATTTAAAGAATGTGCAAACCATTGGCTTTATACTTAACTCTAGGTTTTATACTTGACCTTGAGATAAAGTAGAATCTTTGATAGAGTTTTGCACTTTTTCAAATGCACGCATTTCAATTTGTCTTACTCGTTCTCGACTAATATTAAATTCACCAGAGAGTTCTTCTAGGGTTAGTGGTACATCGTTTAAACGACGCGCTTTAAATATACGCTTTTCGCGTTCATTGAGATTGTCCATGGCATTTATGAGCATGGAACGGCGATTTTCTAATTCACTTTTTTCAATTAAAATTTGTTCTTGATCGTTAGATTCATCCACCAACCAATCTTGCAACTCACTGTTTTCCCCTTCTTTTGTTCGAATTGGTGCGTTGAGTGAAGTGTCACCACCAAGCCTACGATTCATTGATACAACTTCATCTTCTGTGACATTCAACTGGATTGCAATTTTTTTCACTTGTTCTGCATTGAGATCGCCACTATCAAGTGCTTGAAGTTTACTTTTTAACTTACGAAGGTTGAAAAACAAACGCTTTTGATTAGCTGTTGTCCCCATTTTCACCAAACTCCAAGAGCGCAATACATATTCTTGGATTGATGCTTTAATCCACCATATTGCATAGGTTGCAAGACGAAAACCCCGCTCTGGTTCGAAACGTTTAACAGCTTGCATGAGTCCAACATTGCCTTCTGAAATGACTTCCCCAATGGGAAGTCCGTAGCCCCGATATCCCATCGCGATTTTAGCTACGAGACGCAAATGGCTGGTTACTAGCCTATGCGCAGCTTTTAGATCATTATGCTCACGGTAACGCTGAGCTAACATATATTCTTCTTTTGGCTCAAGCATTGGAAAATGACGCACTTCTTCCAAGTAACGGTTTAAACCACCATCACCTGTCATTACTGATAATAAATTCATATGGGCCATATAGCACCCTCCTTTTGTTTGAATTCCCTGATAAGGCAAATTCTATGTTTTAGATAGCTAACTATCCTCATAACCTCACTCTAGCATATTTTTCAATTTTGTTCAAAAAAAGATATTTTATTGTGAAATCTTGAGAAGGGGAAAAGTTTCAATTCATTTTTTTAAAAAGTTTAATAAGTTTAGCCATATCTTGAGGCAGTGGTGCGGAAAACGACATAACTTTACCGGTAGAAGGATGTTCAAAAGTAAGACTTGCAGCATGGAGTGCATGTCGGTTGAATTGATCGATTGCATTTCTAATAGTGGGGTTGAATGTGTTTGATTTTGTTTTAAAAGCGTTTCCATAAACTGTATCGCCTATGAGTGGATGCCCAATATGAGTCATATGAACACGGATTTGATGGGTGCGTCCAGTTTCCAAGCGACATTCCAGAAGGCTAGCAAAAGATGTTGAGTCTGCATGAGAGCCATATTTTTCAAGCAGAGAAACATGTGTAACAGCATGACGAGCATAAGGGTTTTGGTTATGGATGACAGCTTGCTTTGTCCGGTTATGGGGCGAACGGCCAAGTGATGCATCAATTGTCCAGACATTGCGCTGAGGTGTTCCCCAAATCAAGGCATGGTAGCGTCGATCTAATGCGCAGGTACGTCCATGATCAGAAAATTGAGCACTGAGACTTTTATGAGCTAGATCATTTTTTGCAACAACCATAACACCGCTTGTATTTTTATCAAGACGATGGACAATGCCAGGGCGTTTAACACCACCTATACCAGATAAACTATTCCCACAGTGGTAAATAAGGGCATTAACCAATGTACCGGTCCAATTGCCATTCCCAGGATGAACAACAAGACCAGCTGGTTTGTTAATAACAATGACATGATCATCTTCAAAAAGAATGTCCAATGCAATGGCTTCAGCGCTAGGTTCTGCATCACGAAGGTCAGGCATTTCCAATTCAATTATTTGGTTAGGATTTAATTTTGTTTTTGGTTCCTTTATGAATTGACCATCAATTTTAAGACAGCCTTCACGGATGAGGGTTTGCAAACGCGAACGCGAGAGCACATCATGATATTGTTTTGCGAGCCACTGATCAAGACGTTGCCCAAGAGCACCTTCATCCGTTATTTTCTGTATTACCATACGATTCCTATTAAGTTTTTAATAAGATTTTACCAGTACGAAATTGCTTTACTATCGAGAAATTCTTTAATTCCCCAATGTCCTCCTTCACGAGCGCGCCCAGAAAATTTTACACCTCCAAAGTAGCTTCCACTGGGTAATCCATGTCCATTAACTTCTACCATACCAGAGCGTACTTGTGCCGCAATACGACGACATTTGTTGCGATCTTGCGATTGAATATAGTTTGTAAGACCATACTCAGTCTCATTCGCTAAAGCGACGGCTTCTTCTTCTGTACTAAAAGAAAGAATCGAGAGAACTGGACCAAAGATTTCTTCTTTAAAAATACGCATATGAGGTTTTACATCAGCAAAGACTGTTGGACGGACATAATAACCGCGTTCCATTCCTTTTGGTAAACCAGTCCCGCCTGCAACAAGAGTTGCACCTTCATCAATTCCCGATTGGATAAGATCTTGAATTTTATCATATTGTTTTTTTGAAACGACAGGTCCAATATGATTTCCTTCTTGGCAGTTTGGTCCTACTTTTGTTGTTTCTGCAATATCTTTGGCTATTTTTATGGCTTTGTCATAGATGCTCTGTTCCACAAGCATACGAGTCGGTGCATTACAACTTTGTCCACTATTATAAAAGCAATGTCGTGCACCACGTTGAATAGCATCTGAGTCGGCATCAGCAAAGATAATATTCGCTCCTTTTCCACCAAGTTCCAGACAGACTCTTTTTAAAGTAGCGCTGGCATTTTTAGAAATATCTTTTCCTGCTCTAGTTGAACCAGTAAAGCTGATCATTTCTAAATCTGGATGTGCAGAGAGGTAAGAGCCGACAGTCGCACCATCACCATTGATTAAATTAAAAACACCGGCTGGAAGTGCGGCTTCATCTAAAAATTCAGCAAAAAGCATAGCAGAAAGAGGCGCAATTTCAGAGGGCTTTAACACCATGGTACAGCCAGCCAAGAGAGCAGGAATAACTTTAAGAGTTACTTGATTCATGGGCCAATTCCATGGCGTAATTAATCCTACGACGCCGATAGGATCGTAGTGAAGGATTGCTTGCTCATTTCCCTTTATTAAAGTTTCTTGGAACGAAAACTCTTTATAAGCTTCGATAAAATTGCGAATATGGGAACTTCCGGTTGCAGTTTGCGCATTAAGCGCCATATCAATCGGTGCTCCCATTTCCATTGAAATGGTTTTTGCCATGTCTTTGGAACGTTTTTCGTAGATCTCTAGAATTTTTTCAACAAATCCAAGACGCTCATTTGGTGACGTTGTTTTCCATTTTTGAAACGCTTCTTTAGCCGCATTAATTGCTTTATCGGCATCTTTTGTACTTCCAAGGCTAATGACAGCACAAGCCTCCTCTGTTGATGGATTAATGACGTCAAAATCGTGAGGAATGCTTGGCTCATCCCATAGACCATTGATATAAAATTTCCGTTTATTAAACATAATTCACTCCCTTTTTTCTATTTGTATTTATGTAATTATGATTGTCTTAGTCTAAGCCTTTTTAAACGAGGATAACAAGGGTAATCTTATAAAAACGCGAGAAATTAGATTATATCGTGATAATTGAGCATGGAGAATTCAATAGAGCAATGCTTATTGTATTATTGAGACTAGTTTCTTTTATGAAAAGGGAGAGAATAGAGAGGCATAGACAATTTTCTTGAAGCTTTTTTATCATGAAGTTTTTTTCAAAACAAATGAAATACGAGCTCTATGACACCATAAACTGAGCAATTTATATCGTAAATATGCAAAAGGCAGATTATGAATATGCATTATGGCATTATTTTTTTCATTAAAAAGTAACCATCAGCAAAAGGTTATTAACCTTCGTATGATAGTTTCTACGAATTCTTTTTGAAAAGGTTATTTTTCTCATTGCTATAAATTTGTTGGGTGCCATGCATAATTCGAAAACAAAATCTATTTCTACGTCTTCTTTTTCTGATGATAGTACGGAAGGTGCATCAAGAGAAGATTTATCTGTTAAGATTACTGAGATATTTCCTTATCCGGAAGTGTGGAAAAAGGCATTTGCCCTCGGAAAAAACGTCCGTTTCACGAGAACCCCAGAAGTTGAGATTTTGCGTCGTCGTATAGAAACAGATCCAGTTTTTGCAAAACAGTTTAAAATTTTTACGAAGCAAGATCAAAAAAAAATTACAGATACAGATATTGTACGTTGTAACAAGAAAACAACCAATATTCTTTCGACAAAAAAAGTCATTAATCCTCAATCAATAGAGAATAAAACATCAGTTTGTCATTCAACGGTTCTGAAGCAGTTGTCACGACAAGCTATTCATATGCCGTCAGCAAATATTCCACTTGAGGAGGATGAACAAGAACGTAAATTACAAGTGGAAAATGTGCTACAAAAAATAAAACCTGCTTTGCATCTTTCCGATGATGCATTTTTTGAGTGTGAATCTTTGATATTTGAACATGTGGAGACTCAAACGTCAAAAGAGGATGGAATATCAATTGATACGACAAATGAAATTACACCGGATATTCCCACAGCCTTTGATGAGTCAATAACGGCTCTTTACCGTGTTCTTGAATACCGCTTTCCACAACTCTATGATTCAATTACATCAGAATCTCCAGCGGAAAGGATGCGAGGCGTTGAGAAAATTTCTGATTTAATGCATACAAATAATGATACTACTAAAGAGAGTCATTCTAAGCTTTCTGTTGAAGATTCTGCTCATACGTTAAGTAATACAGGGGCGTTAAGCGATGCAGGGGCGAGTATAGAGACTGAAAATAGCAATAATACTGTCGCCAATAATACTGTTGATTGTATAAACAAAGCCGTCACAAAGAATTCAAAAGATTTTTCTGTGATGCAAGCAAACAGTAAAACTAAAACATTACAATCTACTCGTATGCCATTAGGTAATTATGATTCTGCTTTTATGCAAAATATTCAATCTATTGACTGTGATGTTTATGAATTTCCTCCGATCAACTTATTACAGGAACCTGTTTTTCATGAAGGTACGATGATTCCTCAAGAAACATTAGAACGTGGTGCTGGACTTTTGGAAAGTGTTTTGGAAGATTTTGGCATTAAGGGTGAAGTTATCCATGTTCATCCAGGGCCAGTGGTAACAATGTATGAATTTGAACCAGCCGCGGGCGTAAAGTCATCGCGCGTTATTAATCTTTCTGATGATATTGCGCGTTCTATGTCTGCTATTTCTACACGCGTTGCTGTAATTCCTGGACGTAATGTTATCGGGATTGAGTTACCCAATGCGGTTCGTGAAACCGTTTATTTACGGGAATTAATCCAAACACGTTCTTTTCGTGAAAGTGAATTTAAACTTGCTCTTGCTTTGGGGAAGGGGATTAATGGTGAACCGGTCATTGCAGAATTAGCAAAAATGCCTCATTTATTGGTTGCAGGAACAACAGGATCAGGCAAGTCTGTTGCAATTAATACAATGATTTTGTCGATTCTTTATCGTATGACACCAAAGCAGTGTCGTTTGATCATGGTTGATCCTAAAATGTTAGAGCTTTCTGTTTATGATGGCATTCCACATCTTTTAACACCCGTTGTCACAGATCCCAAAAAAGCAGTAACAGCTTTAAAATGGGCGGTTCGTGAAATGGAAGAGCGTTATCGCAAAATGGCTAAGTTGGGTGTGCGTAATATTGATGGTTTTAATGCACGCGTTGCACTTGCAGCTCAAAAAGGCGAAACGATCATGTGTACTGTTCAGTCGGGTTTTGATAAGGAAACAGGGGAAATGCTTTATCATGAAGAAGCCATGGATCTCACGCAGCTTCCTTATATTGTTGTGATTGTTGATGAGATGGCTGATCTTATGATGGTGGCAGGGAAAGAGATAGAGAATGCCATTCAGCGTTTAGCGCAAATGGCGCGTGCGGCAGGTATTCATCTTATTATGGCAACGCAACGTCCTTCTGTTGATGTTATCACCGGTACAATTAAAGCAAACTTTCCTACCCGCATTTCTTTTCAAGTAACGTCAAAAATTGATAGTCGTACGATCTTGGGTGAACAAGGTGCTGAAACGCTTTTAGGTCAGGGGGATATGCTTCATATGGCTGGTGGTGGACGCATTGTGCGCGTTCATGGACCTTTTGTCTCAGATGAAGAAGTTGAATCCATCGTTGCACATCTTAAAATGCAAGGAAAACCTGATTATTTGGCAACGGTAACGGATAATGAAGACGATAACAAAGAGGATACTTCTGCTGATTCAGCGGCTGAAATTTCTGAGGAAGAAAATTTTGATGAAGAGGGTGAGGAACTTTATAACCAAGCTGTAAAAATTGTTATGCGTGATAAAAAATGTTCAACATCTTATATTCAGCGCCGACTTTCAATCGGCTATAATAAAGCAGCTTCTCTCGTCGAGCGGATGGAAGAAAAAGGCATTGTTGGAGCCGCTAATCATGTTGGAAAACGTGAAATTTTACTCAATGAAGGAAAATAAACAAACGCATTTAAAAATATGCAATTTTTTAAATATCTGACAGTTATTATTTAAATGTGCTTGTTTTATTTTTTTATATAATATTAAAAATTTAAATGGAGAGTAATAAAGCAAAAGCGATCTTTTGTATTAAGACTTTTGATGAGGTAAACAAGCTGATATCAAAGGAGATTATGAGATATTTTAACATTTCTAAATGATCTGGAATATAAAAAAATTAAACAAATCTTTATATGAAGACAGATAATTTGTGTTCTCTTTTTTACAGAGAAAATTTTTAATAAAATAGTGCGGTGGTATATTTTTTGTTTGTTCTTTTGTAGCGATTCTAATGAAAGAAAGATCTTTGTATGAATGCCTTCAAATGCCAAGAACTATTGGTAACATTAGGGGCTGAAATTAGTATAATGATGGTGCTAACCAGCTCTTTTATAAGTATAAAAATGGTAATGCACAATGCCTTGATATCCTCTATAGGGACTTTTACATTACACCATTTACAGATGACGTCGTAAAATAAGCTTGGGGATCTTGGGAGATATCTTTTCAAAAAAGGCGCATGAATGTGTAAAATAAGTGTATTCTTTTTGAGTACTATTTATGCGAGGGAGATGTTACCATTATTGTAACAAGATTTATTACATAATGGGTGAATAAGCAACAAGAGCTGGAAGCTTCTTTTTATTCTTGTTTTGTTGATGAAACAGTCAAAATTTTGCTACAGACAATTTATATGAGATATCAAGTTATTTTAACCAGAACAGATAATTGTAAACAAATTAGCATTATTCATTTGAGAGTAAATCCAACACTTTTTAGTTTTAGTTATGCCATTAAAAGCAGATGAGTTAAAGTTAAATACAAATGAATTAAAATCTCAGCAAGAAGCTTTTCGTTTTACACCAGAGCTTTTGCCACGGCCTTTTACGTGGGAAATCGATCACAATGGTTTGTTTTGTGAAGTCTCAAAAGAGCTAGCTGAAGTTGTTGGCCCTCTCTCTTCCTCTATTTTAGGGTGTAGTTTTCATGAACTTGCTCATCAATTTAATGATGATCGATATCTGGTTCTCAGTCGTTTTATTGAAGCGGCTATGCCTTGGAGTAAAGAGATTGTTCAATGGCCTGTTGATGGTTGCTTACAATGGCTTGATGTTGAATTGTCGGCTTTGCCAATTTTTGATGTTACAAAGCAGCTTAAAGGGTTTCGTGGCTTTGGTGTTTTAAAAATACAAAAAAAAGTCCAAGAAAAAAGAAATGAAAAGCTAGCAACAGAAATACCATGTCTTACGGAGATAGAACGCTCAGCTTTTCATGAAATTGCAGAGCAATTGCGTGATGAATTGAATTCATCGGTAAAAGAAGAAAATTTAGTTGAAGAAACAGCTATTCAGTTACCATATGCACAAACATTGCCGGTAAATGCTATAGAACAAGCTCTCGTAAAAGAGCCCGCTGCAGTTTTATCATTGTTGGATACAGCAACAGATGGTGTTTTATGGTTGGATGAAGAAGGCTTTATTCAATCAGCGAGTAGGGCAGCCTTAGCATTAATGGGTTATGAAATAAATGAACTGCGAGGACAGCCACTCTCTTCATTATTTACTTTTCAAAGCCGACTTTTGGTTGAAAAATATTTTAAATCAATTCGCATGGAGGGAAAAAATCAGGTTTTAAATCGCAGAGAAACAGCTGATTTAATGACGAAAAATCATAAAAATATAACCGTTTTGATAACGATTGTATTTTTGGCAAAGCAAGGAAATTATGCTGTTATGTTGCGTGATAGGACACAAACAGTTCCATCAGGAGAAAAAAAAGCAGAAGAGGATAAAATCGTTGGAGTTGTTCATGAAATACGAACACCTTTGAATGCTCTTATTGGTTTTGCAGAAATTATGAGAGAAGGTCGTTTTGGTTCGATAGAAAATGAGCGCTATCATGGATATTTACGCGATATTATTTCCTCTGGAAAACATATATTATTGCTGATTAATCAATTACTAGAGTGCTCGAAGATAAATTATTCTGGTTCCGATAACCAGATTGATTCTTCCCTTATTTCTGAAACATTTGATGTGATATCTTGTTTACGTGCGACGATAGCTTTTCTTGAGACTCAAGCCAATCAGAACGGCATTATCATGCGTATTGTTGCTCCACCTCATGTTCCATTTATTCCTGTATCACAACAAGTGTTTCGCCAGATTATATGGAATCTTCTTTCCAATGCTATTCGTTTTACACCTTTGGGTGGACAGATTATTGTTCACGTTTCTTATAGAAAAGAACGTGTAAAAATTTCAGTGAGTGATAATGGTATAGGGATGAACGAAGAAGAGATTATACAGGCACTGCAACCTTATGGTCAAGTAGAGCGCAAGGATGGCCGATCTGGTGATAGCGCTTTTATGGGAACAGGTTTAGGGCTCCCAATGTGTAAAGCAATGGTGGAAGAAAGAGGGGGACAATTTTTACTGTTCTCCAAACCCAATTACGGAACAACTGTGGAAATGTTTTTTCCTCGTGTTCCATGATGTAAATCTTGCATAAAATTATTTTTTCTTAGCCAAAAGATCTCTAATTTCTGTTAACAGTTGTTCTTCTGAAGACGTTTTTTGGGGGCTTTCTTCTTCTTTTCTACGGATTTTGTTCATAGCTTTAACGAATAAAAAAAGCACCCAAGCAATAATGAGAAAATTGATAAGTAAAGTAATAAAGTGTCCATAGCTAATGGTTGCTCCAGTTGCTTTGGCGGCACTCAATGTTGCTTGTTTTTCGCCAGCAAGTTGAATAAACATATTAGAAAAATCAATTCCACCTGTAATCAATCCAATGATTGGCATAAAAATATCATTGACAATTGAGTTGACCAAGCTACCAAAAGCACCCCCTATAATCACACCGATAGCAAGATCAATCATATTACCTTTTAGGGCAAATTCTTTGAATTCTTTAAGCATTGCATTTTCCCCTTTATGTAAGTGATATACGGTAATTTACTTACCGCTTTTGATGAAAAAGGAAAGGGCAGATTTTGTTTTTATGATTATATTACAATATTAATATTATTTTCAAAGACTTTATAAGGTTTAATAAAGAGCTTTAGGGTTCTATTTGGATTTTAGGGCTCTATTTGAATTTACATAGAACCTTTCCTAGAAAAAAGCTTTTTTAATAAAAACTATATCTTCTTTTTCAACAGAAAGTAGAAAACTGTAGCTTAATTTATATAATTGCCTCAAGATTTTTATGTTAACATTAAAAAGAGAGATTTTTACACAATACCACAGTAAAACTTATAATTTAATTCCTCTTAATTTAGTAAGCGATAATAGAAATTAGGAGGGCATTATGGCTTATCTAAAAGCTATTTGTACTGGGTTTCATGAGCTAAAATGGAGATAATTCCGATGGAAGAAACACATTTCATCTGCTGGAAGATTGTATCAGTTTATAAATAGCAGAGCTCTAGGGTTTGCAAGATCATTTTGGTTTGGAAGTCGTTGGTATGATAGGTGTGAGTTCAACAATCAACTGTCATTACTTAAAATATATGTTAGACAGAGCACTTAATAGATGCAAAATTGTATTTAACGCATCAGAAATGGCAAAGGAAACAACGCAGATTCTTCAAAATTCTATCAATAGAGTACAAATTGATTGAACATTCTGTTGCTAATAAATGGTGCAACAATAGTATGAATTTAGATGTTTTTATGAACCATGTATCCTATAAATGCTAGGAAAAAAATAGCTTTATAGAACAAGCTTTGTTTCTGTTGAAAACAATATTACACAGAGGAACTTTGGGAATAGAGGGCATTTGCATGCATATTTAAGAGAATTATGAGCTTGCCTGCATAAGATGCCACAAAACCATGACTATGGTAAAGAGCCATTGATGTTTCAATTCATGCTGCATTTTATAAGATTAGGATTCATATTTTAATCTTTAAAAAATGTCGAAAAAGAGAAACATTTTTAAAGAATAAAAAGTTCTTTACACAGTATATATCAATATAAACATGTATGGCTATTATATGATGATTTTTCTTCTAGAAGGGGAATATTATTTGGATAATATGCTCTCTTTGATTGGAAATCTTTTGTGTTAAAAGATATAGGTGAGGTGCGATGGATCATTTTTATGTTGTGGAGAAGGATTAATGAGTTTTTTTCGTTGTATTGGCCGTTCTGCCTTATTTATGTTGGATCCAGAGCAAGCACACGGTTTAGCGATTCTCGGGCTGAAAAGTGGATTAAATGGTTGTCAAAAGGTTATCGACAAACGTTTGTGTGTAACTGTTGCTGGTCTTGAGTTTGAAAATTTTATTGGTCTTGCAGCGGGGTTTGATAAAAATGCAGAGGTTGTAGATGGTATTTTTCGTTTAGGATTTGGTTTTACTGAAATTGGGACAGTGACACCAAAGCCTCAGATTGGAAATCCTAAACCACGGCTTTTCCGTTTAAAAGAAGATGAAGCGATTATTAATAGAATGGGCTTTAATAATGACGGACATCAAGTTGTTTACAATAGATTGCGTGCGTGTAAAAAAACTGGTGTTATAGGAGTCAACATTGGAGCCAATAAGGATACGGTCGATAAGATTGATGATTATACTGTTGGTATTGTTCATTTTTATGATGTTGCTGATTATTTTACGGTTAATATTTCTTCTCCTAATACACCAGGTTTACGTGATTTACAGGCCCGTGACAGTTTGCATCTTTTGTTGAGTGCAGTTTCGAAAGCGCGAAATGAGCAAGAGAACAAGCATGGATTCTCCATTCCTATTTTTTTAAAAATTGCTCCCGATTTATCAGAGAAAGAATTAGATGATGTTGCTGAAGAAATAAAACTTTCTGATTTTAATGGACTGATTGTTTCTAACACAACTCTTTCACGCCAGGGGCTTAGCAATAGTCACTTCAGTAATGAACAGGGTGGGCTTTCTGGACGTCCACTTTTTGAGCGTTCTACTATTGTGCTTGCAAAAATGCGTCAAAAATTAGGGAAGGAGATTGCAATTATTGGTGTTGGCGGTGTAAAGGACGCACAAACCGCTTTGGAAAAAGTAAAAGCTGGTGCAGATTTAATTCAATTATATAGTGGGATGGTTTATGAAGGTCCAGATCTTGTCATAACTATTCTGCAAGAGATTTTGCAGATGATGCAACAAGATGGAGTTGATAACATAAAAAGCTATCGTGATCATAGTCTTGAACATTGGGCAAAATTTCCTTTGTAAAAAAACGCTTTTTTCTTCACAAAAAATTGCGAGATTTTTTTTAAGGGGCTTGCAAACTTTGTTGATTTTCCTTATGTCACATAAGCGTAAGAATAAATGTTTACGAAATCGTGAACATTTATGATACATTTTCTTTTTATGCGGTTGTAGCTCAGTTGGTTAGAGCGCTGGTTTGTGGCACCAGAGGTCGTAGGTTCAAATCCCACCAACCGTACCAAGAGAGACGTCATTTCTGCACTAATCGGTGGATTTTGTGCTACTGGTCTCGCGCATATAGGAGCCTGCAAATATGCTGCCATGCGACTTTCTAGTGTCCTCCATGAGATTGAAATCGAGAATCTTGAGGTGGCGGTAACGCATTATTGCAAAGACAAACCCTGGCTAGGGTTTGGTCATCCGATTATGCAACGGGATGTCTGGGTTGATTTCTTTTTTTTACGCTTTCAGGCGCCTATGCGCCCCTTCAGTTCGCTTGCGCGATCTATTTCGGACAATACAGGACTGCAACCCAATGTCGATTTTCTAATTGCAAGCATCATGAGCAAACATCGGGCTGCTCCTGAGCTGGGATTGTTGGCTTTTTTCGTTTGTCGTATGCCGATACTTCTCGCGCACTATCAAGCGCGGTTTAGCTCTCATTCCTTCGGTTTATCATCAAAGGCTTTAAGAGAAAAATATAAAAAGGTCCCCCAATCATGGCTATAAAGCATCGCACCGAGCCAAATTTCTTGGGTATATGTCAGAGTATCACCTTAACCACACCGATGCGTGCTTGCGGGCAAATCGATATTTCTCACTGGGATTTAGCGCATAACTATTTGAAGCAGGGCTTGTTACTCGAGGCCTTGCATCAGTTTTCAGTTCGATTCGCCACCGTGGTGGCTAAAAACTCGGATCTCACTTATCGCTATCTCCCTGTTATGGTTGAACAGTTTTTCTCTACCACCCATTTTGATAGCGATCGGTTATGCGTTGAAGGACATATTGAACGCATTAATGAGGCCTATCGTATTCACTGTAAGGCTAGCACATATGACAATGGAAAGGCCGTTATTGCGCAGGCAATCATCATGGTCAGTAAGGTCTGCTTCCTTGGCTCGTGTTCTGAGAAAGCCGCTCTTCCATTACTAGGCGATTTATGTAAGATTTCCTCCGTAACCGGAGATTCTTGTACTTTTTCCTTTAATGCGCATCACCCGCTTTTTGAGGAACATTTCCCCTCCCGCGCCGTATGTCCTGGTTCACTATTGATTGAGATGGTTCTGGCTTTAGCCACGCAGGGTAGGACAAAAAATATCGCATCTGTTGCGCTGAAAAAAGTAAAGTTCATTGAAGCAGTTTATCCGGGAGATACCTATCAGTTGACCATTAAACAGGATACAGAGTATGAACCGGGTGGCGTTTTTTATATTCATACGGAAACTAAAAAACGAAGCACTTGCGGTAAGTTTTCTATCAAATATAAAAAGGAGGATGCGCCATGTTTAACATAATAATCTCTTTTATTCCGTGGAGTATTTACTCCTGGGTTATCAATGGAAACTTTTTAACTCTGGTCGAACGCTCTCTCATCTTAACTGTGATTTCATTGTTCATTATTGCTGTGAATATTAAAATTGTCCGGCAGGGAGAACCCGTGATGATTACTAACATTCTGACAGTTATTGTCCTGTTTGTTAATTATTTCGCTGGATGGTCTACACTTTTACTGAACTACCCCACAGTTTTTTGCTATCTGTCACTTGCTCTGGTTTCATTGATTAGCTTGCTGGTAAAGAGACCCTTTACCATTTTTTATGCCAGTGCTGGTGTTTCTGAAGAAAAACGCAAACATATCCTATTTTATCTCATCAATAAATATATTACATGGATTTGGGTAATCATCTTTTTTGCCAATGGCCTTCTAGTGGCTTTTTTTACATGGACCCCGCAGATTTGGTTGGTCACTATGGGTTTAATTTGTACTGGTATTCTTTTTTCTAAATATCTTCCTAACATCATGCAATATTTTTATCGCATCAAACATCATGGAGCATAATATGTCATTGTTTAACATTCTGACCGGAACCCCTTTATGGGCTTGGATTTTGCTTATTTTTCTCATTGCGAGGGGAATAATCGCATTGAAAGATAGGGAAACGAAGGTTTACCGCCTTTTTCTCTTGCCGTTAGTCTTTCTTTTTTTGGGCGCAAGCGATGTGATTAACCAGCTGGCCTTCCCACGCTGGGGAGCAATCGCAATGTTGGCAGGGCTGATGATCGGCTTTGGCGTTGGCTGGTTGCTCTGGCGTGCTACTGCGCGTTTAAAAATCAAAGAGGGAACGGATTTAATTATTCTGCCTGGTACGCGGTTGACGCTGATATTTATTCTTATCGCTTTTGTCATCAAATTCACATTGATTGTTTTTCTCAAGATTGAACATGATTTGAAATATGCATTTGATTTTAACCTTCTTTTTGGTCTTTTAAGTGGGTTCACTGGTGGTGTGTTTTGGGGCGGCACATTAAATTTATATATAACATTTCGAAAAAATATAAATTAGTTCCTATATCCTTAGCTGTTGATGCTTCTGTCAAGTATTATGATACAGAAGCGTCCGCTATTTTACGTTGAAACTGCGGCTGCTATACGACTAAGTGGCCTTACGCCTGAGTATGCAAGAGCGGCAGAGTTTGTACAGTCTACGCCATAATATGTGGAGCACTCTTGCGGGAATGAGTGCATTATTATTGCGATATACATGTAACCCTCTAGCTAATATTATATTAGTAAGGCTGTTTTTTGAAGCCGCTTGTAATTACGGTGTGTTTTTAAAGAGAACGTTCGAACCGATGTATCGCTTGCAGTACCATTTCTCTTTATAAGACTATTATCATTTCTTTTAGAAATCTGCACTTCTCACCTTTTTTGCGTATGATCGATAACGTAGTTAAGATCCTTGAGATAGTGAATTTTTATCTCTTTTGCTAAAAATGCCCAAACCATCTTATTTAGTCGAGACTTTGTTTAAGAAGGGATCTTCTAAATTTATTTTTTCAATAGGATATAAATTTCTCGTTTTGGGTGCGCGGTAAACTTATAGCAGCAATAAGCTTAGGTTTATTGGTTCTAAGCGTGGAGGGAGTTGAGCTATCCAATGCAAAAGAATAAATTGCACTTTTGTCTGACTTTGTGAACACACACTATTTTCTGGACTAATCGAGGAAATAGAACATTCATGTGTTTGAGAGGATTAGACAATGAGTTGTAAACAATTAGAGCAAGAAATAGCCACAGTAAAGTATACGTCAATGTAGGAGCCCAAAGCCTTATGGCACAATTATTTCAGTGACGATTATTTAGGACAAACCCATCATGTGCTTGTGGTGCCAAAAGGCTATCAATGAGGGCAAGATTTACAAAAGCTTGAAAGTTATTGCCAAGCATATTACCGGCATCAATTGGAATAGCCATTTGTTTTTTGGCCTTGTAAGGCGGGGATGAGAGGATGACAGGGGACAAGAAAGGTGCTTAAACAAGCGATAAAACCAATACGCGGCGCTATATATAGACGTAAAACCGAAGAAGGTTTAAAGCAAGAGTTTAACTAACGGGACGACAAAAAGAAGCAGACGAAAGCTTTGTTAAAGCTTACCGTCATGAAGGTTGGCAATTAATACAAACGTTGCTGATAATGTAAAAATCATGCCGCAATATATTTAAGGAGCGAGTGCAAGAGATTAATACATTCCTATGGCAGATTGTAAAAGCATGGTTTATACATGAGCCTAATTATATGATTGATAAGGCAATACAAATCACTCAGGGACAAAATGATAAGAGCTATATTTTATTATGAATCTGACACACAGTATAAAACCTATAAAGGCAAAGCGTTTTATGGCATGGGAAGGATTTTCAGCCTACTGGTGGGCGTTTGAGGGTGTTTTTATTTTACCTTCCGTAAAAGGTATTTTAGCAAATCTTGCTTGTGCGGACAAGGGAAAACTAGAAGTGGATGCTGACATAATCCCTTGTGAAATGGTTTTTATTGCGTCGAAATAAATGATGAAGAAATTTATGTTTTCGTTGGCAGTGATAGTACTTGGATGTGCTTGTGCCAATTGATAAGCTTATTGATAATATTTGTAAGTGCCATAATAGCACACAAGAAAAAATATAAAATCGCTGTCTTTATTATGCCAAACAGCGGCTAATTTAGAGCGCGAAATTATTGCTTTTGCAAAGTAAATCAAAGAAAAGCAAAATGATCAAAATGTGGTAATGCGAATTTATTTAGCTGACTTGCGTAAGCAAAAAGAAATAAAACAAGCACAAGAAACTTTAAAAAATAAAGAGAACAGCTTATACGACATTTTTCATGAAAGTAAATTTTCAGAGGATATAGAAATAAATAGGATAAAAGGAATTGCGACGTACAAAAGAAATATTCATAGACATATTTTATACTAAGCGTAACGGAGAAGCGCAAAGATGAGTATAATAGCGGGTGAAGATAAAATAGAGGGCATGAGTCAAAGCCCTATTAATCCAGACATAGAAAAGTTAAAAGCAGTCTTTCCGCAATGTTTTGCTGAGGGAAAGCTGGATATAGATCAGCTTCTTAATCTATGCGGCGAATATATTGATAATGATTTTGAGAAGTTCAAATTTGAATGGAAGGGCAAAGGAGCAAGTTTAAAGCTTGCGCAAAAGCCTTCACTTGCGACATTGCGCCCGAAGCGCGAGGAGAGCGTAAACTTTGATAATACACATAATCTTTATATTAAGGGCGATAATCTTGAAGTGTTAAAACTTATCCAGCGGGCTTATTTTGGCCAAGTGAAGATGATCTATATAGACCCGCCCTATAATACGGGTAATGATTTTATCTATGATGATGATTTTAAAGACCCATTGGCGCGATATAAGGAAGTGACGAGCCAAACGACAAAATCGAACCCTGAGACAATGGGGCGGTTTCACACGGCTTGGCTCAATATGATTTATCCGCGCTTGCGTTTGGCACAGACCTTATTGCGTGACGATGGGGTGATTTTTATCTCAATAGATGATCATGAAGTTCATAATTTGCGCAAAGTATGTGATGAAGTGTTTGGCGAAGAGAATTTTGTTGCGCAGCTGGTGTGGAGGAAACGCACTGGTGCTAATGATGCGCAAAACAATGTAAGTACAGACCATGATTACATTTTGTGTTATAGTCGCAGGCACACTGTTTTTAGTGGAGTACAAAAGAGTTTTGCAAATTATACCAACCCCGATAATGACCCGCGCGGGCCTTGGATGGCTGATAATTTGACATGCAATAAAACAGCATCAGAGCGGCCAAATCTTAATTACCCGATTACTGATCCACAAACGGGTGTAGTTTACCAGTGTAATCCCAATCGTGTATGGGCTTATGAAAAAGGACGAATGGCAAACATCATCAAAGAAGGCAAGGTGATCTTCCCAAAAAACGGACAAGGTACGCCTACTTATAAACGTCATCAAACAGAAGTTAAATCTCAAACTAAACCATTTAGTACAATGCTTGAAACAGATATGAATTTTATAGCGACCAAACAATTACGAGAACTTTTAGGCGGCCAATTTTTTGATCATCCCAAGGGTGTGAGTCTTATAAAGCAATTGATTGAACAGACGACCAGTGACAACGACATCATTTTCGATTTTTTTGCTGGTTCTAGTACAACGGCGCATGCAGTGATGGCTTTGAATGCTGAAGATGGTGGTAATCGCAAATTCATCATGGTGCAATTGCCTGAATTATGTGATGAAAAGAGCGAAGCCTATAAAACTGGTTATAAAACTATCTGCGATATAGGTATTGAACGTATTCGCCGCGCTGGTGCACAAATCAAGCAAAAGCATGAAGCAGAACTCACAAGTGAGCAGCCTCTAGACACCGGATTTCGCGTTCTAGAGCTCGATAGTTCCAACTTTTCCATATGGGACGATAGCCCGATTGATCCGAATGCACTTGATGTTAAAGAACAATTGCAAATGCGCTTGGATCATATTTTGCAGGGGGTGAATCCCGAGCGCTCTCATCAAGATATTATCTTCGAAATCATACTTAAATATGGTTGGCCACTGGATTTAAAAATTTACCCTTTACCAATCAATGGCAAAAAATTCTATTATATAGGCGAGAGCGAAGGCGATGTCTTGGTAATTATAGCCATAGACCCGCCCTTTGAACCCGAAGATGCGGAAGAGATGATAAAGTATTTGCCCGTAAAAATCGTAGCGCTTGATGCGGCCTTTAAAAGTGATGAGGCGCTTATTAATTGCGACTTTATCTTTAAAGACAATGAAGTAAGTTTTGATAAAATTTAAACTATAGAGAGACGATTGGGGCGGCGATATGAAACTTAAATTTAAACAACAAGAATTTCAAAATGATGCGGTTAAAAGCGTCATTGATTTATTTAAAGGCCAACCACGACGGAATTCTTCTATTTTCTTGCATTCAGAACAAGGACAATTAGCGTTAAATGAATTTGGTTATGGTAATCAATTATTGATCAGTGATGAAAGCATATTAGCAAATTTACAAGAGGTGCAACAGAACAATAAACTCTTGGCGAGTAAGACGCTAGAGCAAAAGCAGTTTTCTATTGAGATGGAAACGGGAACAGGCAAAACTTATGTCTATAGCAAGACGATTTTTGAGTTAAATCAACGCTATGGCTTTACCAAATTTATTATCGTCGTACCAAGTGTTGCTATTCGCGAAGGGGTGTATAAATCACTTCAGGTAACAAGGGAGCATTTTCAAGCAGAGTTTGATAATCTGCCCTATCGTTATTTTATTTATAATTCAAAAGATCTTTCGCAAATTCGCCAATTTGCAAGCTCTACCAATATTGAAATTATGATTATCAATATTGATGCATTTAAAAAAGCAGAAAATATTATCAACCTTCCGCAAGATAGACTGAATGGCGAAAGTGCTATGCGCTATATCCAAGATACAAATCCGATTGTGATCATAGATGAACCGCAATCGGTGGATAATACAGCAAAAGCGAAGGAGGCTATTGCGAGCCTTAATCCGCTTTGTGTTTTCCGCTATAGTGCCACGCATAAAGATGAGATTAATCTTTTATATCGTTTAACACCTGTTGATGCTTATAAAAAAGGACTGGTAAAGCAAATTTGTGTTTCTTCTAATCAGATAGAGCAAAATTTTAACCGTCCCTATATTGCCTTGAAATCCGTATCTCACAAACATGGCTTTAAGGCGCGCTTAGAGTTGGATATTGCGGGAAAGAATGGCACTGTGAGCCGCAAAACAGTTACAGTGAGACAAGGCGATGATCTGTATCGCGTTACGGGCGGGCGTGAGCTTTATAGGGGTTATATTGTTTCGGGTATCAATTGCATGGCGGGGGATGAAGCTGTTGAGTTTTCTGATACTGAAATTGTCAAATTTGGCCACGCCCTTGGTGATGTGAATACAATAGAGCTTAAACGCGCGCAAATTTATCGCACTATAGAAACACATTTAGATAAAGAATTGCGGCTTGCGCCTTTAGGGATTAAAGTTTTATCACTTTTTTTTATTGATGAGGTGGCTAAATATCGTAGCTCTGATGAAGAGCCAGCACTTTATGAGCGTATGTTTGAAGAATGTTATGAAGAGCTGTTGGCGAAAAAGAAATATGCCTCCTTGCGAACTAAGTTTGCACAAAATGTTCGAAACGTGCACGGCGGTTATTTCTCGCAAGACAAAAAAGGCGTCTATAAGGATACAAAGGGCGACAGCCAAGCTGATGATGACACTTATAACACGATTATGCGTGATAAGGAGTGGTTATTATCTTTTGCATGCCCCTTGCGTTTTATCTTTTCGCATTCGGCCTTGAGAGAAGGCTGGGATAATCCGAATGTGTTTCAAGTGTGTATGTTGATTGAGCAAAAATCGAATTTTACCGTACGGCAAAAGATTGGTCGCGGTTTGCGCTTGTGCGTAAACCAACACGGTGAACAGGTAGAAGATAAAGATATAAATGTGCTGCATGTCATGGTGAATGAAAGCTTTGCTGAGTTTGTGAGTACATTGCAAAAAGAATTAGAGGCGGATATTGGTTATAAACTTGGTACATTGCAGATGGAGCATTTGGTTGGCCGTATTTATGAAGATGTAAAATATGTGGCCGCTAAAGTGGAAGTATCGCAAGCACAAAAAATTGTTAAAATACTTGTTGCAAAAGATTTTATTGATGAGGCAGGTGTCGTTAAAGTAGATCAAGATTTAGTAGCGAGCGAATTTGATGCTATAGGGGCGGAGGAAATGCCACGCGAATTGCGTCAAGAAATTGTGAAAAAAACTGATGCGGGCGCGCTTATTAATGTTGAGACGCTGCAAGATCTGATTTATATGACAACTGTGACAGAAACAAAAATTCTGTCTTCGCAAGAGGCTGCTGATATATTGGTTGAGTTGCGTGAAAAAGCCTTGCTTACATCAGCAGGAAAAATCACAGATACATTAAAAGCGCAATGGGCGACTGGGACGTTAGATTTAAGTGAACGTTTTAGTAAAGGGCAGAAGCAGGCTGTGCTACAGGCGCTAGAAGCGAGCCAAGCCATGCCGATTATTCGTAATGCTACGCGCGAGGTGCGGGTTAAGCTTAAAAAGCAAACAGTGGCTTCACCAGAGTTTTTGGCCTTGTGGGAAAAGATCAATAAAAAGACCACTTATCGTGCAAAGCTTGATCGCACAGAGTTTGTTGCCAAAGCAGTGGATGCAGTGGAAAAAATGGCGCCAGTTGCGCCCGCGCATTTGGTTTATCAGACAGCAGAGATAGAACTGGATAGTGCTGGTGTGACCTATGAAGAGCAGTTATTAAAGCAGAGTGCGCTTGATTATAGTTTTTGTGCACTGCCGAACATTGTACATTATTTGACCTTAAAGCTGAAATTAACCACAAAGACAATTATTGGTATTTTGACCAAGAGTGGCCGTGAGCATGAGTTTGTAAAAAATCCACAAGCTTTTTTAGAGCGCATAGAAGAAATACTCAATAAAACCCATGTTAATCTTACAATTGATGGCATTAAATATTTAAAGCTGGTCGGGCAAGAATATAGTGTGCAAGAGCTTTTTACCAGTGAAGAGCTTGTGGCAAATTTAGAGCGTACAGCTGTTGTGAGTGAGAAGAGTGTGTATGATCATGTGGTTTATGAAAGCAGTGTGGAGAAAGAGTTTGCACAAAGTCTTGAAAATGATCCTGAAGTCAGATTGTTTTTTAAACTACCAAGAAGTTTTAAAATAGCCACTCCCATTGGTTCTTATACGCCTGATTGGGCAGTTTTTTTAGAGCGAGATGGCGAACAAAAGCTTTACTTTGTGCTGGAGACAAAAGGGGCAAATAGCGAGTTTGATTTGCGACTTAAAGAAATACTGAAGATTAAATGCGGCAAAGCGCATTTTGCTGCACTGCAAACGAGCGTTGCGTTTAACGACCAGCCGGTGATAAATTGGCGTGAATATAAGCGTACTTTGCCCGAAGGGGCGCATGAGTTTCCAAGTGCTGCGGTGGTTGTTACAGAATGATTGGAGCATGAAATACTTAAGGGGGAGGGGAGAAAAGCTTTTTATATCAAAATAATAAATTGATAAAAGGTAGTTATAATGTACACTTCATGTTGAATTTAATTGTTTTCATTTAATACAGGAGGTAAAGTTATGAAAACTAAAGATATGTATAAACCACTGAAAAAAAATTAAACGGGTTGATGTTGCTGCGCTCAAAGCCCGAGCAAGTGAGCAGAAAATGGTTGCTTGAGGCGCTTCTATGAATTGAAGTTTTAAAATATACAAAGCTGGCGGCAAAAAAAAGGTGCCAGCTTTATAGCTTTTGGATATATTAATGACGATAGATTATGAAGTTAAAAAGGTGCTCTATGGCTGTGGGGCAATGAGCGGGGTTCGGCTGATTACAGTTTCCTTCCATGCTTTTTTTTTCTTGTCTATGGGCGTTAGTATAGCACAGTTAGCCTTATTACAAATTGTATTTAGCGCGGCTATTTGTATTTTTGAAGTGCCTTGTGGAATTTTAGGAGATAAAATTGGCGTTAAAAAAAATGTTATCTTATCATGTTTCTTTTTTTCGCTCTTCTTCTTTTTATGTATTTACGCGCCTAATCTTTCTGTCTTAATTCCGGCAGAAATTATATATGCTTTAGGCTTTGCTTTATGTTCTGGCGCTGATAGTACATGGATTAAAGGCTTAATCGATAGCGGTGGTTACAAGGGTAGTTTGATCTACCACCAAGTAAATGCCTATAAACGGGAACTAACGGCATTCATGAATATGGTTGCTGGTGCGCTAGGTGTTCTTATTGTTTTGTGTATGGATAATTATCAGTCGGCATATTATTTTTGTTCTTTCGGGTTTCTCGTGCTTGTATTCTTGTTTAGTCGGGTGACGGGGATAGCTATTGCATCCGTTTCGGGTAGTCAGCCAATAAAATCGGGTTCTTTGTTGCATGCAACAGAAGCTTTTACTTATTTAGTTACCTCAAAAATCGGGTTATATTATATATTGATATGTGGTTTTATTGTTGCTGCATTGCAGCCAATATTTCATTTTTGGCAACCTTTTATTTTGGGACAGACAGGAGTATTAGACAATGCGACAGGAAAGACTAAAATTCTTATTCTTGGCCTGTGCTTTGTGTCTTATACCCTCGTAAAATACTTATTTAATCGCTTTGTAATTAAATATTTTATGCAAAAATATGCTCCTATGGCGATAACTTTGTGCTCACTCGTCCTAAGTGCTGTTGTTATGCTTGCTCTGCTTCTCGTTGCAAACAGTTGGGCTCCTATTATTTTATTCACCGTATTTCACAGTTTTTTTTCTGTTCCTATGACGCAGTTTGAAGCAGAGTTTTTTAAACATATTCAACAAAAGAATGCAAATACGGTTTTATCCATGGTTAGTTTTCTTGCGCGTATTTTTGGTATTTTAGCGCTTGTGCTGATTGGTTGGTTGGCAAATAATGTTTGTATAGAAGCAGCTTTTTGTTTTGCCTTGGTTTGTATATGTTTAATTATCCCGCTTAATTTGGCCTGGCTTTATACTGATAAAAAGTTAATAAAAAACGAAGAGGTTTGAAAGTGAAGATACAGTTGAACAGGGACTTGCCTGTGACTTACATAAAGACACAGGAAAAAATAGTGTGTGGGTCATCTTATATGGATTGAGTCGAAATTAATAGCTGTCCATCGTTTTTAGTAGAGATGCTTATCGATTTGAATACATCAAATGATTGTGCGGCTATTAGCCAGAAATATCGCGAACGAGCATATCAAGAGGATATGATATTGATGTGTTGTTAAATGAATACTTCAGATTGGATTCGGAGGTGGACAAAATTATTATTTTTGGAGAGGGCAATCATTCATATGAAGTCTCTATAGTTTTGTGATGTGGACATGGTGCGTATAGTTATAGAATGCTCTCCTAGTGAGTGCTAGATGGTGCTTTTGCGTCCGTAAAATATTGTGCGTTGGTTGTTGAACTAAAGTTTCATAATTTTAGATCGTAGAGCGGTGGGGCATCGAGGTGTCTTATGTATCATAAACGCTCTTTTTTAATTGGTGTATAGGCACAATGGATTGTAAAAATGCTAATGCCTGTGTTTTTTGACAACTTGGTCGGCTTTGTTTTTTTACATATGTAAGCAGCGAGTAAGCAAAGGTTAGCACAGGTGTATTACTTGCAGTACCAAAAAGTTTGATTAAAAATACTAAAAATGGATATACAAGACGAACAAACGGCTCGCTGAGGATCTTTTATCAATGACTGTAGTTGCTTGGGGGCATAATATTGTACAAAAAAACGCATGGCATAAAGTCCAAAAAACCAATAAAGGTGCATTGCGCTTCTTTTTTAAGAACTGGGCATCTCCTCTTACCTTAATGCGTTCTCATTATGCATCCTTTACACAAGACTTGCGATGGAAAGACTTTACGGAAAAAATCAATGTGTTTTGTTTAAAAGATCCGAGCTTAATATGCCCTTCAATATGGAAAGATATTTCACAATGTTTGTTGTGATGAAGCAATTGCTCTCTCTTGGCATGCCACTGGCTATAGGGTTTATCATCTCAGATGATGATTTCCTTCACAGATGCAGCGCTTGTAGCGCATTTAGGCGTGCAAGCCTTGAGTGGTACAATGTTAGCTCTGAGTATATTTAGTTTTGTTATGTTGTTTGGGCTAGGTATTATTACCGCGGTTGCACCAAAACTTGCGGAAAGTTTTCGTAGACAAGATAGATATGCATTAAAGGCATGGTTTGATCAAGGAATATGGCTTTCCCTTGTGATTGGAATGATGAGTGCAATCATTTTACTCAATACGAGGAATATTTTGTGTTTTCTCGGCCAAGATGAGACAATTGCCAATATAGCGCAGGAATATAATAGTGGTGCTGCTATAGGAGTGGTGTTTTTTTATCTTTATGTGAATAGCCGGGGATTACTGTCAGCAATTGGTAATCCAAAGCCCTTAACCTGGGTTATGCTTGCGGCTATCCTCGTAAATTTTCTTATCTCTTGGCTGCTTATTTTTGGTATAGGTTCTGCAAGCGGATTAGGTGTCTTTGGTGCAGGAATTGCGAGCAGTTTGATCCGTATTTTAATTGTTATTGCAGCAGCAATAATATTGTCCCGCAATTCTGCTTTTCATTCTTTTCGCTTTAATTATTTGAGACCAAAGTTAGAGATTTCACGAATAATAAAATTGCTGCGAGTAGGGCTACCCATTGGTATACGTATTCTTATTGCGGAGGGTTTTCCTTCTGTTATTGCATTTATGATTACGGCTTATGGGGTCGAATCTTTGGCCGCGCATACGATAGGGATGCGTCTCGATATGCTTATTTCTGTGGTGGCTTTGGGGATTTCCAGCGCAGCTGCGACAATAGCAGCGTGGTATAGAGCAGATAGGAATAATATGGCTCTAAAACAGCTGCGTATGAGTGTCACAGTTTTTGCTGTAGCTTATGTCTTATTTTTATCAGTGGTTGTTTATCTCTCTTATGAATTTATCCTTACAACCATCTTTAATATTTCTGAAGACAGCGTTGTTGTTTTCTCTTGGAAGTTGCTTCCGTTCATCTTATTGTCTTTTGCTTTTGGCACTTTAGGAGCTATGCTCAATGGCATACTTGTGGGTTTGCTTGATACGTTTTGGTCAACAATTGTTGTAGCAATAAGTTATTGGGGGTTAGGCCTATTTGGGGGAGCGCTAATGGCAAATTTTTTTGAATATGACTTTATTGGCTATTGGCTTGGCATGATTGGTGCAAGCTTAATCGTTTCTCTCTTTAATTATATGCGCGTGGGTTATTTAATAAAATGCAATCCTATGTTTGGGGCAGAGTGAGTGTTATAAAAGCGCTTGTAAAGCACTAGCTGTGAAGGCTTAGCTACTCACCATCCATAGAGGCTGTTTTTACTTCTATGGAGATAACAATATAGGTTACAAAACTTGCTTAATATTGAAAAGAAGTGTCTTTGATTGTAGCCTCAATATTATTTGTTGAGTTTTTAAAATAATATGGGTTTATTAAAATCATTTGGCTACAATTTAAGAGTAAGTTCGGTAGATTGGAAGAGTTTAATACCTTAAAAAATGACGAGAAAAAACGTGCTTATATTCATACGCCGTTGAGGAGGCATTTAAAAAAGTTGTTGTTTTTATAAGTCATTACCATTGTGATGCTAAAACGCATGCATTTGTCAAAACAATCGCAGACGCTAACGATGTTATTCTTGCAAGCCCTGTTTATCACGGGTCTTATTCAGGGGGATTGAAGAATGCTCTTGATAATTTAGAGTATAATGCTTTTGGGATAAAGTTTTTAGTCATCTCTCTCATGACAATATAACCCAAAATGCGCACTGCCCTGTGTATATTTGGTACCAATTGTGCATACGCTTTATGGACAGGCGCTGCAATATCAAGTTGCTTCGGCTAAAGATGATTTTGCGTTTGAGAATGAAAACCGTACACGGAGACTTAGCAGCGTAAATGTACGGGCTTGCTGCGCACATCTTGCTGATAAAATGTACAATAAGGGTGGAGGATATGATCAAAAATGATAGGAAATACCGTTATTTAGTCATTGGTGGTGCAGGAATATTGGCTCCCTTCGCCGGTTATTAGGGCTGAACAACGTGATTATCGCAGCGCGTTTTCGTTCTCATCAATCCAAAATTGAGTTATTTCAGACAAGGGCTAAATGTATATTTTGGAGATTATTATAAGCCATAGGCACAATTTTTAAAAGGGGTACCCCTATGGACGGGCTTGAAATATTGCATATTATGGGGGGCATTCGCTTGCACATGCATTTTCGTGTAGGTTGAGATTGAGCGGTTGGCCTTCTTACCGAAGCCTCTGCGTATTGTTCATGTTTTTGGTTCTAATGCAGAGGATAAAATAATCTCTGGATGTGCGCATCACAATGAGATTGATCCCATATCTGTAAAATTAGGTCGGAAAAGGCGATCATATGGCCGGCGGTGGTCAATGAGAAGAGTGTATATGATCATGTGGGGTTTATAAGAGTAATATTGAGAAAGAATTTGCGCAAAATTAATGATAATGCCTCCGAAGTAAAATTATTTTTTAAATTGCCAAGGAGCTTTAAAATCGTGGCGCTCATAGGCTCTTACACGCCGGATTGGGGGGTGTTTTAGAGTGAGATGGCGCGCAAAAGCTTTATTTTGTACTGAAAACAAAAGGAACGAATAGCGAGTTTGATTTGCGCCTTAAAGAAATGCTGAAGATTAAATGCGGCAAGGCGCATTTTACCGCCCTTGAGACTGGTGTGGTGTTTAACGAGGCACCGGTGATGAGTTGGCGCGATTCTAAGCGGGGGATGGTGGTAGAGAGAGTTGGGGGGCTGTGGTAGGAGTGGGGGGCACGAATGACGCTGTCTTTAGTTGCGTACCGCCAAGCTAATTTTGTGCTTTGCGAAATTAGCCAAGGCTTTTGGACGTACCGCGTTTACCGCGTAATAAAATCTTATGAATATCATGCAGAAGGCGCACAGAAATGGGTGATTGCGTGTCTAGCATTCCCAATGCCGTAATTAAGTACAGCCACAAATGAGATAGCTCTTCAATATCATCAGTCGCACTAATACTTTTTCTTTATTTTCAAACAATAATAGGTCAGATGGTAACGATTATGTCCTTTCTATCTGAGAAAAGAGTAGCACCGCTTGCGTATATGCACGAGTAAAAGTCAATCAACATTGGTCTGAGGTAAAAACAGCCAATTATTTCTAATACACCTAAGGATTTCATAGCTTGCTCTAACGGTTTATATAAATCCGCCCTTTTAAAAGGTGGATTGGGTGGAAAATTTATTGGGATATAGGCTTTATGAATCTCTCGAACTAAGCTTCCTACTATGCAGGCCCTAAGGCGTGATTGCATATATGGTCGCATCTGTTGCTCGTTGTGTAGGCAGAGATCCTAAATTAGGAAAGGAGGGCTGGTCTTTTAATTACAAAGGAAGAATACGGCGCGTAAGTGCAACAAAATGTATTTTGAGGAGCGGTAAAGGGGTGAGGCATTTGATGTCCAGCGGGTGACGGATTAACTGGAGTATAAGTAGGCATTGCTAGGGCGGAGTTTTTAGTTAAGAATTGCGCTCTGTGCGCTATAAGCTCTCTGCATCCTTCATATAGGCGTTGGATCATCGCCCAATGCAACGTAAAGGGGCTGTTTTGTCTTTAGCGCTTGTTTGGCTGCTTCTATAGTGCCGCTGGCTCTATCAGCCATTATGGTTATAATTTCCTCGTCCAAAGAACAGATCAATCGATTGCGTAATAGGGTATGTGTGCCTTTTTTGACCGTGTCTTTTTTAAAAAGCAGCTGTTACCTCGTGGCAGGATTGGGTGTGTTTATATGATCAGCCTGCCAAAGAAATGGAAGCGTTATCGCGATAGCCACCAATAGTAGTCCAGCGATAAAGGCGGCAGCAAACTGCAATGATATAAAAGAACCAAGGACGCCGACCAAAAAGCTTCCGACCGGCATTCCAGCATAGCCTATCACCCGAAAAGCAGAATTAGCTCGCCCGAGAAGTTGCTTTGGTGTGAGGCGCTGCCTGAAGGCGGTAACACCAATAAACCATAAGCTTGCTCCAACGCCAGCGATAAAGGTGACGCCCCATACGACGACAGCACTTTTTGAAAAGGCTGGAATCAGCAGCAAGACAACCGTTCCTAAACCGTCAGTGAGAACAGCTAGGCGCACCGGTGCATAACGTATACGCGGCGCAAATAGGGCACCTGCCATTGTTCCAAGCGCGTAGGCCGCAAACATGACGCCATATTGGCTGCTATGTAGGCCCAGATACCGACTGTCGGTAACGAAGAAGATGAACGAGGTTAGGAATGCTCCAAATACCACCGATAGAAAGAATGTGAGTAATGTAAGGGAGGTAAGATGCCGATTTGAAAAAATGAAACGAAAGCCGGCAATAATATAACGGAAAGTGATGTTTTCTTTATCAAGTGTTGGCGATGTCGGAACAGCACGGCGAGCGGTAAAAATCAATGTGATAAAAAGCACGATTAACAAGCCAAGAAATAGCAGTGTGCCATGCCCTAAAATGCTGCTTGTTATGACAGGGGCAAGAAAATAGGAGACCCCGAAATCTAAAAACAAGACAATTGAGTAGAAGGTCATCAATCGCTCTCCCTCCATGATAAGTGGTGGAATCGTCATTATATAAGCTTCGGCAGAAACGACGATGAATCCAGCAATGGTTGCATAGAAGAAAATTTGTTCGGCTGGAGCAATCTGTATCATGAGCAGTACGAACAGGACAATATGCAGTAGCATGAAGATGAGGAGAGCTGTGGTGGCAAGTTTTATTTTGTCGCAGCGATCAAGTAAAGCGCCTGCAAGGATGCCGAAAATTGGCCACGCTAATGAGAAGAGACCTTGCGACCAACTTACTCCGACTACGCCATATCCAGATTGTCTTGCTAATAGCGGGATGGCAGTGCGCAAAGCACCGCTGAGTAAGGCGAGCAGACTAACGGTTAGGCAAAAATAGCGTATGTTCCTGTTGGCAAAAAGCGTGAACATTCTTTTCTCCTTAAGATGCCATACAGGTTTCCGCTGTTCCATCAAGTACGGCGGTTGTATTCAGCATGTTTGCGACATAGCCGTCCAAGATATTCCTATCTGCCTGAGGTAGAAGAAAATACATAAGGTTGGAATACCATTGCCAACCACGCTGAGTCAGCTGGAGATCGTTATCACTTTCTACGATGAGACCTGCACCTATGAGCTGTTGTAGGTTATTGTATACGAAAGAGGGGAGTGCGGTCCAGTCAATTCTTTCTTTTTTGGCATAGCCGTTATAAGGTAGCCGCATACACAAAGCTTTGGAGGCTTGTTGCTCCGCTGATACCCAATTGTAGTATACTTTGGATTTGCCTTTAAGTTGTATGTCGGTAATGTATCCGCTTCGACTGGGATTGGCTCGTGTGACGAGTGAGCCGAGAATCGACATTGCTGACGCCCCGAAGCCAACCACATAATCGTCATGATAACCATGCAAATATTTGTGATAGCGGAAATAATTAGCTGAACTCGTTTTAGCGAGCGTTAGAGGAGTGTTGTTGGCAATTTTGATATAGGAATGCCCATTACACGGCGCATAGCCGCAGCTGCGCATAACGATGTCGCTAAATAAGCGAAGCATCTGTCGATGCTGTAGGCTGGATGGCTTTAGCCCTTTTTGTGCGTAAGACTTATGCAGTTGCGACGTGATAGCCAGATTGTTGATTGCATAGAGGTTGATGGTTTCAGGGTGAAGCTCGCTGGCTTGCTTCAAATCGTATAATAGTTCTTCGGCTTGCTGGCTGTGCATGCCATATAGTAGGTCGAAACCGACATGTCCAATTATCTCTTGTGACCAAGCCACGGTATTGTTGATTTGTTCACGTGTTGAGGTGAGGTTAAACAATGATCGGAAACGCTCAATGAAACTCTGTATACCGAAGCTGATCCGGTTAACGCCGATCTCACGGGCAGCATAAAGTTTATCACGTGTGACGCTCTTCGGTTCGCTTTCCAGTGTAAATTCGGCTAAGGAAGAGAGCTCAAATTCGGCATGCAATACTTTTCCGATGTGTCGGATATTATCTGCGGACAAAAGCGACGGTGTGCCGCCCCCTATATAGATGCTGCGGATGTGCCCTCTAAGCGAGCGAATGAAATTTCCTTTGTTTCTGATCTCTGTGGTAAGCGCTGACATATAAGATTCGATTTGCTTAACGTGCTTGTAGGCTCCTTTCTGAAAGGGACAGAAGGAACAGATGGTTTCGCAAAAGGGAATATGCAAATAAAGAGAAATGGTACGCGCTTATGGAATTTTCTTACTGTGCGCTAGTTTATTAAAGTCTAGGTAATCGTAAAATTCATTTGAAATAGTGCGAAATAACGGATATGTGAAGTTGTAAATCGTCTTGAGTTGGTCGAACTTCACAAAAGGATGATCCACGAGTTGCATAACTTACCTCCCCCAATTTCTTAACTCGCACTATATTATTGACGGGCGACTGGTGACCCAATCACCCGAGTGTATTATCAAAGATTTTCACGGAACATAATGAATCCTCCTTTTGTAGAAGTTATATGTATTATACATATAACTTCTTATATGAACAGGCGAGCTTGTTTAAGAGGCAATGTAAAGATAAAAATATAAAAGAACTTTCTCTTGCAGCCTTATGGTCTGATATTGTAATTGGTATCCTGTTTTACGTGGTCGGGCTATGAATGCCTAGGGCGAGAAAAAGCAGGGTATTTTAATGGACGTGCGGGGCATCATTGTTATGTTCCTGGGACTTGGAATTTGCGTCTGGTTATGAAATATCATTAGTGCAAAAAGATGATTTTAAAGGTAGATATATATTTTTTGATATCCCTGTAAAACTTCGAGAAGAGATAGAATTATCTATTAGAAAACATATAAATGTCCAGTGTGATAATATTATCGAATTACATGACATCATCGCTCTTGCCCGCCATTTTGACATATTGCCTAAAATCTCATTGAGATTGTGCCATGTACTGGCAAACGGGGATAGATTGCGTTTTGGTATGACTGCGGCGGAGTTACGTGCCGCATTATCTTTGCTAGAATCCAATAGGATTAGGCTTAATGGGGCGCCTTTGCATGTGGGCTCTAATTTGAATTCGACTGAGTTAATAGTATCCACCTTAACTAAGGCTGGAAAGGATATTTACGCATTGAAGGATCAAAAAAGTTTTATCAGTCTAGGCGGGGGATATCCGACTTCCACAGCGTTCTGCGATGCCGTGACGATCAATGACGAATACTCTCGTAAAATTTATGAGGCATTATCACAATTGGGTTGTGATTTACATAAGCTTACGGTAATTATTGAATCTAGGCGTATTATATCTGAAGATTATGGTTATTTATTTTCTATAAAAGAGCAGAGTGGTACGAACTTAATTACAATCTGGGCTCTGGGGATGTGTACTCAATCTGCACAGTATCACTAGGTCATAAGTCAAAGTATGTGAAAGCAACTGATACAAAAAAGATTTTACGATGGTGGAAGATCGACGATGAAGGACTTTAGTTCAAAGGAAATTGATATTATTGTGTTCTCATATCCTGATTTTTTGGCTTTTTAGATATAAATAACACACCTCCTAGTGGGCTGGAGACTATCAAATGTTGGATCACGCATGGCGCAATTAGCAAAAATTCCTATCTATTGGATTTGGTATGCTCTACTGGATTCTCAGCTCTAAATATTGTGTGCGAAGTGCAATGTCAAGCGGTGGAAATTGATATAAGTGCAGAGTTTGTACCATTCGCTCAGAACAAGGTTGATAGCTCTGTTATGCAGGCGATGGTTAAGTTTCATGTCGGAAATGTTGAGCGTATGTCTTATCCTGAAAATACATTTACGCATATTATGGCGGGGTGAGTGTTTGTAAGCACAGCTGTAAAGGCTACTCACCATGCCTAGGGTGTTTACTTCTATGTGGATAACAATAGAGTTACAAAACTTGCTTCATATTAAAAGAAAAGTTTCCTTTCTTTTAATTAAGCATTGCGACAACCAAAAGGAAATTAAATATCTCGCCTTTATTATTCTCACCAATGTTTGCTTATATATGATTATTTGAATCGGAATTAGATTACGTACAATATGGTATTTCTCGCTGTTTTATATAAGGAGAAGGTTAGCACCGATGTATCGCGTGCAATATCATTTTTTTCACTATGGTGATAGGATAGCTTGTTGAGCGTAAAGTTCTTTTACCTTGATGGATCTTATAGTATTATTCAAAATATCAGTTGATAAATTTTTTTCGTGTCGTTTATGCATGGGCTGATACAATAAGAATAGGACTTGATTGTTTTTAAAGTTGGTATGTTATGGATGTAAAAAATGGTAAACAAACGAAAAGTAAGAATTTTAAACCTGTTTCTCGTTTTCTCAAAAGTTTACGTGGTGTGCACAATTGGGAACAAGTTTCACAATGGCTTGCTTTCCGTAAGGTAGAGGATATTGAATGTATTACGCCTGATCAAGCAGGGGTACCACGGGGCAAGATGATGCTTTCTAAAAAATTTACATCGGAAACATCATTGGCATTGCCTTCAGCAGTTTTTATGGCAACAATTTCAGGGGATTATCCGGAAGATGGTCATGGTTTTGAATATCCTAAAGCAGATGGTGATTTACGCCTTGAGCCTGATCTTTCTACGTTAAGCATTGTTCCATGGGAAGATGCTCCTACGGCACAGGTGATTTGTGATCTTGTGTATCAAAATGGTCAGGTTGTGGATTACACACCACGCAATGTTTTACGAACGGTGGTTCACTTTTACACAAAAATGGGTTTAAGCCCTGTTGTTTCACCAGAAATTGAGTTTTATTTGGTACAAAAAAATCCCGATCCTGATTATCCGTTAGTTCCACCGGTTGGTCGTTCTGGACGTTCAATTGGTGGTGGACAGGGGTATTCCATTGCTGGTGTGAATGAATTTGATGATTTGATTGATGATATTTATCAATTTTCAGAGGCACAAGGATTGGAAATTGATACCCTCATTCATGAAGAAGGAGCAGGACAGTTTGAAATCAATTTACGTCATGGTGATCCTATTGAATTAGCGGATCAAGTTTTTATGTTTAAACGAACAATTCGTGAAGCAGCACTAAAACATAATATGTATGCAACTTTTATGGCAAAACCCATTCAAGGGCAGCCGGGTTCTGCTATGCATATTCACCAATCGGTTGTTGATAAGAAAACCGGTATGAATATTTTTACACAGGAAAATGGTGAAGAAAGTATCTGTTTTCGCCATTTTATTGGTGGATTGCAAAAACATATGCCAGGGGTACTTGTGATGCTTGCACCTTATGTGAATTCTTATCGACGTCTTGTTCCTGATAATTCGGCTCCTGTTAATTTGCGATGGGGATATGATAATCGTACTACAGCTTTTCGAGTTCCTCGTTCTGCTCCTCAAGCGCGGCGTGTTGAGAATAGACTTCCTTCATCAGATGCGAATCCTTATTTAGCCCTTGCAGCTTCTTTAGCGTGTGGTCTTATTGGTTTGCAACAAAAAATTGAGCCGGATGAGCCAGCGACAAATAATGTAAACGCTGATAATATTGAGTTGCCGCGTGGACTCATTGAGGCAGTCAATTTGTTTGAACAAGATACAGTGATACGTGCTATTTTAGGGGATGTGTTTGTCAGTACTTATGCTGCAATCAAACGCCAAGAGTTTGAAACTTTTATGGAAGTAATCAGTCCGTGGGAGCGTGAATATCTCCTGCTGAATGTTTAAATTTTATGACGATGATTGATTATAATTCAATTTCTCCAGGAATTTCTTGGTATGAAGATGCTTTAAGAGAACGTCCATCGTATCCTTCTTTTTGTGAAAACAGACAGTGTGATGTGGTCATTATTGGAGGCGGATTTACGGGTCTTTCGGCTGCTTATCATTTAGCCAAAGCTGGAGTAGATGTTGTTTTATTTGAAGCATCACGTTTTGGTGATGGTGCTTCAGGGCGCAATGGTGGACAGCTGGGAACAGGGCAACGGCAATGGGTAGAAACATTAGAAAAAAAGTATGGTTTTGAGCGAAGTAAGGCTCTGTTTGATTTGGCAGAAGAAGCTAAAAGAGATATTTTAGCTTTATGCGCAATGCCTAATTGTCCGTGTGATTTGATAGGAGGACAGCTTTCTGTAACTCATAAAAGGCGTGAGCTTCTCTCTTATCAACGGCATATTGAGGCGATGCAGCGTTATGGCTATCACGCGCTTACTTTTATGGATAAGGCTGAAACATTTGAGCGACTTGGATCAACTTTTTATTGTGGTGGTATTTATGATGCGGATACCGGTCATATAAATCCCTTAAAATTGATTATTGGGTTGGCAAAAAGAGCACAAGATGCTGGTGCTAAGCTTTATGAGAAGTCACAAGTAACGACCGTAAGGCGCAAGGGAGCACATTGGAAAGTAATAACAGAAAAAGGCAGTGTAACAGCAGAGCATGTTTTACTTGCAACAAATGGGTATAAACTTGGTCTGGAGCGTTTTATTGAAAAAAATATTGTTTCTATTCGCTCTTATATTGGAGCAACGGACCCATTACCAAAGCATAGTTCAATTCTTATAGGGGGGGAATCGGTTGATGATTCCCGTTTTATGGTTCGCTATTTTTGCAAAAGCATTGATAATCGCCTCTTATTTGGTGGTGTAGAAAGTTATGATAATAAGCATCCTCTAAATTTAGATGAACGTATAAAACGGCAAATTGTTGAAATTTATCCTCAATTACATTCTATCAATTTAAGCCATCGGTGGGGAGCAACGGTTGCCATCACAGTTGAACGCATGCCCTATGTTCGCCAAATTTTTTCAAGGATGACTTATTGTGGTGGTTATTCAGGGCATGGCGTTATGCTGGCTCCTTTCGTGGGAAAATTATACGCAGAATGGTTAACTGGAAAATATGAACGTTTTTCCTATTTCCAAGACTTAAAGATTTCATCTTTTCCGGGGGGAAGAGTTTTGCGTTATCCGCTTATATTTTTAGCAATGCGTTGGTTTTCTTTATTGGATCGCCTTTAATGGAAACATTGCTTGAAATGAAGAAAATTAATGGCTTATTTAGTATCTGTCTGCTTTAATGATGAAAGCTTTTATAAGTGATATGGGATTTCATAATCGAATAGAAAAATAAACAAGTTCATGGTGCGTAAAATTATTCCAGTTTCTTCCTTTGATTGTATTGTTTTTGGTGGCAATGGTGATCTGGCGTTGCGCAAGCTTTTGCCGGCTTTGTATCATTGTCAGTGTGCTGGGCAATTCAGTGAGCCAACACGTATTATTGGGGTTTCGCGCACTTCCTTAAGTCGTGAAGAATATCAAAATTCTATCCGTCTTTCTTTAGAAAAACATATCCATCCAAAAGATCTAAATTCAACAGAACTCAATCATTTTCTTGCACGTTTAACTTACGTTTCTGTTGATGTTTCCTCAAATCGAGGGTGGGAGGATTTAGCTCTCCTTCTGTCACAAGATTCAGCGGATATTCGAGCTTTTTATTTGGCTGTTGGTTCGTCACTTTTTGCTGATATTGCGATGAAGTTGGAAAAAAATGATTTGGTGACACCACAAACACGGATTATCATTGAAAAACCAATTGGTTGCGATGTAAAAACAGCGGTTTCACTTAATGATGTATTTGCAAGCGCCTTTAATGAAGAGCAGATCTTTCGTATTGATCATTATCTTGGGAAGGAAACTGTTCAAAATTTAATGGCATTGCGGTTTGTTAATACACTTTATGAACCGCTATGGAACTCCAATTATATTGATCATGTTCAAATAACCGTTGCTGAATCTTTAGGGTTAGAAGGGCGTACAGAATATTATGAAAGCACTGGTGCTTTACGCGATATGGTTCAAAACCATATGCTACAATTACTTTGTTTGGTTGCGATGGAAATACCATTTACCAACAGTGCTAATGCTGTACGTGATGAAAAACTTAAAGTTTTACATTCTTTAACACCGCTTGATGTCCATAATGTAGGGCAGCATACTGTACGTGGGCAGTATCTTTCTGGTCTATCAAATGGTATATCTGTAGAGTCTTATTTTGATGATTTGGGAAGAGTGAGTAAGAGCGAAACATTTGTAGCCCTTAAGGTTAAGATTGATAACTGGCGTTGGGCTAATACGCCTTTTTATTTACGAACAGGTAAGCGCATGTTCACGAGAATGTCTGAAATTGTTGTGGTTTTTAAACCTATTCCTCATAATATTTTTAATGTGGATTTAGATGAAATTTTTTCTAATCGGCTTGTAATTCGTCTCCAACCTGATGAAGGTGTAAAACAATGGTTGATGATTAAGGATCCAAGTTATGGCGGTATGCGGTTTCGTCACATTCCATTAGACATGAGTTTTGCTTCCGCATTTTCTGAACGTAATCCTGATGCTTATGAACGTTTATTAATGGATGTTATTCGTGGAGATCAAACACTGTTTATGCGTCGTGATGAAGTTGAGGCTGCTTGGCGTTGGATTGATCCAATCATTGAGGGGTGGGAAGCAATAAAACAGCCTGTTCACAGTTATAATGCTGGTTCGTGGGGGCCGTCTGCTTCGATGAGCCTCATGGAACGTGATGGGCGTATATGGAACAATTTAGTTTAGAGCAATAAGTATGTATAGAATGAATATTGACCGTTTAGATTTTGAAACCCCTCAGACTTTAGCCTTGGCATTGGCAGATCGAGTAGCCGCAGAGCTTAGTGTATCTGTTCTTGAGCGCAAGAGAGCAGTTTTAGCGGTGTCTGGTGGTAAAACACCAGCATTGTTTTTTCATTATTTGTCAAAAGCGGATATTGATTGGCAAAATATTATTATCACTTTGGTCGATGAACGTTTTGTCCCTACACACGATGAACGTTCAAATGAACATATGGTACGGTGTCATTTGTTACAAAATTTTGCCGAAAAAGCACGTTTTGTAGGGCTTTATCATAAAGCAATTACTGCTGAACTTGCTGCTTTTTCAGCGGCGAGTCGTGTTAATACTTTGCCTAAACCCTTTGATGTTGTTGTTTTAGGAATGGGGCAGGATGGACATACGGCTTCTTTTTTTCCTGATGCTGATCGTTTAAAGCAAGCGCTTGATTTACGAACACAAGCACTTGTTTTACCCCTTCATGCTAAGAGTGCTGTTGAGCCAAGACTCTCACTAACTTTGCCAGTTATTATGCAATCTCGTTGTATTATTCTCCATTTTGAAGGTTTTCAGAAACGCGATTGTTTTGAAGAGGCTTGTCAAGACGGGTCTGAAATAGAAATGCCTATTCGGGCAATTTTGCGTAATTCCCCTCATCTCGTTCAGGTTTATTGGTCGCCTGCAGAAAATGAAATAAGTGAATCAAAATATGCGACACAAGGTGAATAAAAACGTAATCTCTCTCAATGAATGAGGGGCAGCAACAATGAAAGGGGGAGAGAAATATGGCACTTTCCAAGACAATTGCCACAGTTACACGAAGGATTTATGAACGGTCTCAATCAACACGAGAAATTTACTTAGATCGTATTGCAAAAGCACAAGTTCATCGCCCCAAACGGAGTTTTTTAGGATGTGCCAATCAGGCGCATGGCTTTGCTGCTTGTGGTGCAATAGATAAAGAGCGTTTGAAGGGAAATATTGTTGGGAATATTGGCATTATCACGGCATATAACGATATACTTTCAGCGCATCAACCTTTTGAAAAATTTCCTCACTTAATTAAAGAGTCGGCTCGTATGGTTGGTGGTGTTGCACAGGTTGCAGGTGGTGTTCCCGCGATGTGCGATGGTGTTACGCAGGGAAATGCGGGGATGGAGCTTTCCCTTTTTTCGCGTGAAGTAATTGCAATGGCGACAGCTATAAGCTTATCACACGATGTCTTTGATGCAGCATTGTATCTTGGGGTGTGTGATAAAATTGTGCCAGGTTTATTGATTGGTGCACTAACATTTGGTCATTTACCAGGAATTTTTATAGCAGCTGGTCCCATGACGAGTGGTCAAGGTAATGATGAAAAAGCGAAGATACGTCAACTTTACGCGGAAAATAAAATAGATCGCCAAACACTTCTAGCATCAGAAGCACGTTCTTATCATGGGCCAGGAACATGTACATTTTATGGAACAGCTAACTCTAATCAGGTGATACTGGAGATGATGGGGCTTCATATGCCTGGAGCTTCTTTTATTAATGCTAATACACCGTTGCGTGATGCTTTAACAAAAGAAGCTACGAAACGTGTACTTGAAATGACAGATCTTGGTGATCATTATAGTCCACTTGGTATGATCATTGATGAGCGTTCTTTTGTGAATGCCATTGTAGGATTAAATGCAACAGGAGGTTCTACCAATCATGCGATTCATTTGATTGCTATGGCTGCTGTTTGCGGTATTAAATTGACATGGCATGATATTGCAGAAATTTCATCCGTTGTGCCTCTTTTAGCGCGCATTTATCCTAACGGTTTAGCAGATATTAACCATTTTTATGCTGCGGGGGGAATGGGATTTATTATTCGCGAGCTTATCGAGGCAGGCTTGGTCCATGAAGATGTTTCTACGGTTTTTGGTAAAGATCTCAATGCTTATGCAATTGAAGCAAAGCTTTCTGCTGATGGTCATGTGGTGCGTGAAGCGGCTCTTAAGGAAAGTGGTGATCATAAGGTGTTAGCAGGGTGGAGAAAGCCATTTCAGTCTGATGGTGGTCTTCGTGTTTTATCAGGAGATTTGGGAACAGCTATTATAAAAGTTTCCTCTGTTAAACCAGAGTATTGGCAGATTAAAGCACCAGTCTTTGTTTTTAATGATCAAGAGGAACTACAAAAATCTTTTAAATCTGGAGTGTTGCATAATAAAGACTTTATCGCTGTTATTCGCTATCAAGGACCAAAAGCCAATGGTATGCCAGAGCTTCATAAATTAACGACCATTTTAGGCGTTTTACAAGATCGCGGTCAAAAGGTAGCATTGATAACCGATGGGCGTATGTCAGGAGCGTCAGGAAAAATTCCTGCTGCCCTCCATGTGACACCAGAAGCAGTGGATAATGGCCCCATTGCACGTTTGCAGGATGGTGATATTGTTTTTCTTGATGCTCATGAGGGTAAATTAACTCTTTTGGAGGATTTAGCAAAATTTAACGCGCGACAAATCATACCTCCAGATCTTTCAAAAAACGAACATGGTGTTGGACGCGAACTTTTTCATGTTTTTCGTCAATCCGTTAATCGTGCAGATCAAGGGGCATCTGTTTTTATGACATGAAAAATGCAAAAATAATAAGCTGAATCATATACAATGAAACCATATACAAGGAATTGTTACAATTCTTAGAATTTTGGTATAGGCAGATTGTGTGATCGCGCAGCAGCTTTGAGTGTATTAACCATAAGCATGGCAATTGTCATTGGTCCAACGCCTCCTGGAACAGGGGTAATCGCAGCAGCTTTTTCTTTTACGTTTTCAAAATCGACATCACCAACAAGACGTGTTTTCCCTATACCTTTTTCTGGTGCAGCAACGCGGTTAATACCGACATCAATAACAATTGCACCATCTTTTATCCAGTCTTTTTTAATCATTTGTGGACGGCCTACAGCTGCTACTAGAATATCAGCGCTTCGACACACATCATCAAGGTCACGGGTACGACTATGGGCAATTGTCACAGTAGCATTTGCTGCTGTTAAAAGGGCAGCCATAGGTTTTCCAACAATATTAGAGCGTCCAACAACGACAGCATCAAGTCCAGATAAATCTTGCCCACAGTGTTGTTCAATCATCATCATGGCACCAGCTGGAGTGCAGGGAATAATTGCATCTTCAAGTGCATTTGCCGCGAGTTTTCCTACATTAATATAATGAAAACCATCAACATCTTTTTGGAAAGCAACGGCTTGTGTTATGCGATTTGTATTCATATGAGCAGGGAGAGGCAGCTGTACCAAAATACCATGAATTTTGGGATCAGAATTTAATGTTGCAATAAGTTGAAGGAGTTCTTTTTCTTGTGTTTCTTTGGAAACGGCATGTTTGATTGAAAGAAACCCACATTCTTCGGCTTTTTTATTTTTTGAGGCGACATATACTTGACTTGCAGGATCATCTCCAACGATAATAACAGCGATACTAGGTTGTATATTATAGTGATGGCGGAGCTTTGCTGTTTCGGCCTTAACTTTCACAATAATCTCTTCAGCAAGTTTTTTTCCGTCGATAATATTATTCATTCAGAGATCCTTTCGGTAAGGCTGTTTGTTTTTTTTGTAAAGCATTTTCTAATAATACGATAGAGTTTTATAGCAATATTCATATGAGAACAGTAAGAATGGTTTTATAATGTTGTGGATTTATAGTTTTGAAGACTTTTAAATAATTGCTTTATAAAGAAGCAGCAACATTGCTGTTTGAATAAATTTTGGATAAAGAACAAAAATAATGAAGATACAAAGTGGATATAGTGAATTATAGGGTTATAAAAACTTTTTATGATCATTTAAGTTTGTTTTTAATCTGTTATAGGGGGATAAGTATAGAGGGATATTGTGCGCATCAGAATAATAAAACTTTTGAGCGGAATTTTTATTACAATTATCTTTTTATTGGGAGTGGGGATTCTCGTTTTACCTTATCTTATCTCTACAGATGCGATTCGTATTCGTTTAGCGCAGGATTTGAGTGCATGGACGGGTTACAATGTGCAATTGCGTGATCCACCGCGATTACATCTTTTTCCTTATCCTAAAGCATTTCTTTCTGGCGTTACTTTAACATCAAAAATGGATGATGTTGCGCCATTAATGGAAGCTGAATCAATAGAAGTTGATCTTTCTGTCGTCGATCTTCTTTGGGGACATATTTCTTTTTCAGAGACGCGGATTATGCGTCCTCAATTTGTTATGGAAAAGCCTGTTAAAACAATAGCAGATTTTTTTGATCGGTTTTCTCGCTCACAAGGTGCATTAGGGTTGGCAATACGTAATACGCGTGAAATATTAAAACATAATCCTGAACATCCAGAGATAGAGCAACTTTTAAAACAACCTTTTGGGCGGATTGTCATTAAAAATGGTGTTCTTGTGTATCACGATAGTTTTTCAGGAGCAGCAGAAAAAATAACAGGATTAAATGCAACTTTAGATTGTCCGAAATCAACTCAGGAAGTACGGTTACGCGCAGATGCGCGTTGGCGTGGAGAATTTACAAAGTTATCAATTGATGCTTCTCAAGCATTGTTGCTTCTTGCAGGAGGCAAAAGTCATATTAGGGCAAGTCTCAATTCTGTACGTGGGGGAATAACTTTTACAGGAAAGGCTCGGTTATCTGAATATTATATTTTTGACGGAAAAGTATCGATGCGTTCTCCTGGATGGAATCAGACATTGTCTTGGGTTGGTGGAAATCAGTTTTGGGGACATAAATTAAAAATACCCATTGTATGGGAATCTCATTTTTTAGCGCAGCCAATGCATATCCAAATGAACAATGTTACATTTACGATGGGAAAAGCCAATGCGCGAGGAGCTTTAAAACTCGATTTTCAAGATTATGTACCAAATGTCATGGGCTCTTTAGCTTTTGATAACCTAGACCTTAGCTTCTTGGGTTCAATATTTTTTTCAGGAAAAAAGAAAAATGCCTGCTTTGACATGAGAACTTTTGATCGTATTGGCGTGGATATACGACTTTCTGCGCCACAAGCTAAAATAGGAAATATTTCACTCACAAATTTAGCTGCTGCAATACAAATAAGAGATGGGCATGGTATTTTTGATCTTGGACATGCTAATATTTTTGGTGGATCCGTGCAAAGTAATATTGAAGTTACGTCAGTTGGACAGAGAGTGCGTATTGGAGGAAATATTTCAGGCGCTTCTATTGATATGCAGGAGACTTTAGAAACCTTGGGATTTATTCCATTTATACAAAGCAAAACGAATTTTACTGCAACGGTACGAACACTTGCTGATTCTTGGCCAGAAGTTTTTACGAAAATGCAGGGTGAATTAACACTGAAGATGTCTTCTGGTCGGCTATTAGGGTATGATCTGAATGAATTACAAACAAGACTTTCAAATAAACAACAATTTCTTTTAATGAATAATGATACTTTTTCAACAACATTTGATCACTGGGATATTCAGACAAGCTTTTCAGAAGGTATGATGAAGGTGACAGAGTCATTAATGCGTACAGCAGACTTGAGCTTATCCATTCAAGGAACCATTGCAGCTGCTATTGCGCAAGGGAAGCAAAATGAACTGATATTACAGGCACAACTAGACAAAAACTATAGATCAGAAACTTTATGTAAAGACGTCCAATGTCTTGCTAATAGCCTTGCATGGCCTTTTACATTTTCTCTAAGCTCTAAAGGACAAAATCATGGTAATTTTTGGGTTACAAAAGACATTGACGCAGATTGAGTATCGTTTTTCATCTGTATAATATTCTATCCTATAATGGTAATTCGTTTTTTTGCAACTTAAAATTGTCTTTTAAATTTAAATCAGAGCTCCCATTATCGAAAGATTCTCTCATTTTAAGTCCGTTCGTCGTGAAGCAGTAAAAACCGTCCTCTCCGTCATAATAAGTGTGGTTGATATAGATAAATGACTGAAGAGAAGAATAAAAATCCTTCTTATGGAATCTCTCAAATACAAGAGATTCATAATATTGATGCAAATCTTAGAAAAGTTGCTAAAAAACATTAAAATTTTAAGGAGGATGTTGGCCAGTGCTTATTGAATCGCAGAAGAAATACCATAGCCATCTTTGGTAATTGTATGCTTCCCGTCTGCTCCAACAGAACCAATTCCCACTGTAATCAAAATAAAGGCTAAGAGGGTTGTAATCGTAATAATTGTAGCTTTTTTAGCAGACATATTTTTCCTCCACGGATGCATCAATGACTGAATGCAAAGATGAATGGTGTATTATTTAAACTTTTATGAAAGCAGAATCACTTAAGGATCTATAAGTTCCTATTATTATCTCATAAAGCTAAAAAAACTCTATAATTCTTTAATATATTATAGTTCTATAGATATAATTTTTTCTTTTTGCTATATATTTTTCTTCATTTTCTCGATGACGATAGTGAGCATTGGCAAAATTTTTATGCGCATAAATTATAAACTTAAAAGATTATTTATCAGACAGACATTGGCTTTGAATGAAGAAATAAAGATAGAGGGGGCACAAGCTTCTTATCTTGTGCATGTTTTGCGTATGAAAGAAGGAGCAGAAATTTTACTTTTTAATGGACAGGATGGTGAGTGGCTTGCTAAACTTATCGCTATTAAGAAAAAATTTGTTGTGGTTCAGCTTATCCATCAAGAAAGATTACAAACGACGCATTCCAATCTTATTTATTGCTTTTCTCCACTCAAAAACGCGCGGTTGGATTATATGGTGCAGAAAGCTGTTGAAATGGGGGTGTCGATTTTGCAGCCTGTTATGACGCATCATACGCAGGTTACGCGTATCAATATGGCGCGTATGGAAGCCAATGTTATTGAAGCTTCTGAACAGTGTGGAATTTTATCTCTTCCTGAATGCGTCTCTGCTCTATCATTAGCAGAACTTTTAGCACGGTGGGATAAGACACAGCCTTTATTCTTTTGTGATGAAGAGCATAAATCGCATAATCCATTAGCTTCTTTTAAAAAGCGTGACGTTACAACACCTGGTATTCTTATTGGACCGGAAGGTGGCTTTAGTGAAGAAGAGCGGAGCTTTTTAAAAAAACATCCTTTTGTGGTTCCAATATCATTAGGTCCGCGTATTTTACGCGCTGACACTGCCGCTGTTGCTGCTTTGGCTCTTCTTAATGCTACCGTGGGGGATTGGGCAATGGATTGAGAAATCTGTAAAATCATTCTAAACAATTCATTTAAGATGATGATACCAATTATAGGATACGATGAGTTATGGCGCTTGATATAACTGATGAAAGTGAAATTTATAACTTAGATTCTTTGGTTAGCTATTTCCAAGGGGGGTATAAAGCAGAAGATGATTGGCGCATTGGTACAGAACATGAAAAATTTCCGTTTTATAGAGATGGTTTTCACCCTGTTCCTTATGAAGGAGAGAGGGGAATCCGAGCGCTTTTAGAGAGGATGCAAAGCGCCTTAGGATGGAAACCTATTTTAGATGAAGAGAATATTATTGGGCTCGTAGGATCCGTTGATCAGGGAGCCATTTCTTTGGAACCTGGGGGACAATTTGAATTATCTGGTGCACCATTAAAATCAGTAGGCCATACATATTACGAGTTGATGGAGCATTTAACTCTTCTCAAAAAAATTGCAGAACCATTGGGTATAGGTTTTCTAGGTCTTGGAGCTAGTCCAAAGTGGACTTTAGCTGAAACGCCGCGAATGCCTAAATCACGTTATCAGATTATGACTGATTATATGCCTAAAGTGGGGTATAATGGTCTTAATATGATGTATCGCACATCAACAGTTCAGGTTAATCTTGATTTTTCATCTGAAAGTGATATGCGGCGAAAAATGCAAGTGTCCATGAAGCTACAGTCCATTGCAACAGCATTATTTGCAAGTTCACCTTTTACAGAAGGGCGCCCAAATGGCTTTTTGTCGTGGCGTTCTGAAATTTGGCGTAATACGGATAATCAGAGGACAGGCGTTCTTCCCTTTATATTTTCTGAGCGTTTTGGTTTTGTTGATTATGTTGAATGGGCCCTTGATGTTCCAATGTATTTTGTTGTGCGTGATGGTCGTTACTATGATTGTACACACATAACGTTTCGTCAGTTTATGAATGGAGCATTAAAAGGACAAGTTGCAAATTCAATTCCAAACATGGGAGATTGGATTAATCACTTATCAACGTTATTTCCTGAAGTCCGCTTAAAAAGATTTTTAGAAATGAGGGGAGCTGATTGCGGTTCTTGGAAGCGCATTTGTGCGTTGTCGGCTTTTTGGGTTGGGCTTCTTTATGATAGGGAAGCACTTAATGAGGCAGAGGCTTTGACAAAAGATTGGTGTTTTGAAGAAGTTTTAGAGTTGCGCCAACGCGTTCCTAAAGAAGGGTTAAGAACTCCTTTTCGTCAAACTATTCTTTTAGAGTTAGCACGTCAATCTCTCGCTATTGCTCGCAAAGGCTTAAAAAATCGCAAACAGTATGATACGAATGGTTTTGATGAAACAAATTTTCTTAATCCTCTAGAAGAGGTTGTTGCAATGGGACAAACAGATGCTGAAAAATTTTTGTCCCATTACTATTCTATTTGGAATGAGTCGGTAGAACCTTTATTTTTAGAATGTGCCTATTAAATTTGAAGCAAAGATACTTCCTACTTTTTTAAAAATGCATATAACCGTGGTGGTTCATTCACTCATTTGCTCTAGAGAGCATATCCTACCTTGCTTTTAACATTTCTCATAACGGAAAGGATACAATACAAAAATCTCTTGGGCAGTGTGATTTTTATACCCAATAATATCACGATATTTCCGTAATCGTAATGTTGTCCCTTTGTACTAAAGATAGTTCATAAGAGATAAAGCTTATTATCAAACATTTTTTATTCACTTGGCTCATCTACTTATGAATAGGTCTGAAAATAATATTTTTCACTTTTAAAAGGGATAAAAAAATATAATTTGCGGTTAATAGTCAATTATTATAATTCAATATACGATGCTTATATGAAAGAGCATTTTATTATACAAAAATTATGATATCAATCTTTCAGTGCGCTAAAAAGACAGTAGAAAAAATACCGATAGATCTATGTATGTATAACTCAAGCTTATTTTTATAGAAAAAAGAAATATATTATATAAATAGATAGAAATAAAGATGATAATATATAGAATGAATGTGTTAATTACATCATTAAATATTAATAAATAAAAATATTATCTTCATAGGGTTATATGAAATTATAAGCTATTCATAGATAAGAAATAACTATTTGTATGCAAAGGGGTTATTATATTAAAATACTATTATTCTTGATAAAGATGAAAGAGATAAAGAGATTGAGCTTGTAACGAATGAGTGTTTGAATACGCATAAAAATTCAAAAAAGAACAACATTTCTATAGCAGAATAATTTTTATCAGTATGAGCGCAATTTATTATAGACGATTAATTATCTCCCATATATTGTAAATTTACTTTAAAGCTTCTTTTAATGCTTTATAACTGTACTATTCATAAAATTTATAATATTTGTAGGCTTAAAGCCTCTCATTTTAATCATATACCCTCAGTCTTTTCCATTGTTTTCATTATCTAGAAATTTGTAACCGCCTTTGTTATGCTCTCACTAGGATAAGCAGCTTTAAAGTGCATCCGTAATGGCATCACGCCTCTGTAAACCAGCTGTTGTGTTTTCTTCTGTAGAATTTGTAAATAAAAGGGACTGTTTCTCATCACGATCAGTTACAGAGATTCAACGTTTTTATAAAGATACCGTGGAAAGCATTGACCTGTATCTATTGCATCTAGATTAGGCAAATTCTTAGCTATCAACACAGAAAAAACGCTTCGTGCTCCTATGCCTATAATTTGTATTACTCTATTTTCTACTACTGGCACCATAGGGAATATATGTGGTATCTGATAAACTCCATCATTGAAGATACAACTATAATAAAGCCATTGTCGTGTAAAAGGGCGATACGAACTTTGCGTGAGGCATGCCTCTTCAAATTCAAAAACCTTCCTCTTATTAGTTTTTGCTTAACATTATAACTCCAACTTATCTTTTTTGTATCTAAAATGACAAAATTATCTACAGCACGTGCACGTGTTGTTCGATCAGCATATGAATAGGTATCGTTAAAAGTTTTACTGCGCTATTATAAAAAGCAATCATATTATTTATATTTGCTACTCAAGCTCCGCCCTTCAATGTTTCGACAACTCTTGCATTAAGACGTTTCATAAGAGGTATTTCTACTCCTTTCTCATACATTTTTATCCACATACCTGCCCTGCTTGTGACGTGCAAGCAAATGATTTTGATTGATTCAAGATAAACAGGTTTGAAATGAGAGAATCTTATGTGATTCGGGACTCTCATTTAATATGCAAACAGTAAATTATGACTATAAATCAACATGTTGTCTTTAAAAACCTTTTTATGACTATAAAAAGAATTTTGAAAAATAAAAAAGCTTTCATTGAGAGCAAAGAAAGAATGTATAAAAGGTATTTTCAATAAAATAATTATACTTGAAGTGCTGATCAAAGCTATTGAGAGTGCAGTCCATAAAATGAGCAGAAGTAGCTTGTTGGTGTATTTTCTAGAAAAATCATGAATGTTCGATTGTTAATTCATCTTTTCTTGGAAAGCTCGCTTCAGTTCAAATAGCAAAAGAGAGTGGTAAGGACATTTATAGGATAAGATACGCTGGAATTATTCAGTATTAAGATGCAATGAATGTTGTTTATATTTTTCTTATTTAACTATTTTATAAGAGCATAAATTTAAAGAATAAGAAAATAATTTTATTTATTTTCTTTAAACAGTTATTAGTAGATAAAAAATTCTCTTTTAATCTATAAATTAAAAAAATAATGATTTTGTAAAAGCCTTGTAAGCTTTATAGGTTAATTTTAAATATCATGCATTGATTTTGAATTATGCAGATTATTTATGTCAACCATAATAATAGTGAGCATAGACAATGACATTTAATTTTTTCGTCAATTTATTTCTATTTGTTATTTTTTTATTATTGGTTTCTCAAAGTAAGAAAATGCAATGGAGTCTTTCACTACGTGTTATGCTATGGCTTATCCTTGGCTTGATTTTTGGAAGTGTTTTGCAGTTTATTTATGGAGAGGGTGAAAGCACTTTATTGAAATCCGTTGAATGGTTTAACATTGTCGGTGAAGGCTATATTTTATTGTTGCAAATGATTGTTATGCCACTGGTTTTTATTTCTATCGTTTCAGCAGTTGCTCATTTACATTCTGTTTATGCTGTTGGAAAGATGAGTATAATAACAATTTCAATATTGCTTTTTACAACGGCTCTTTCAGCATTGGTTGGTGTGCTTGTGGTTAATTTTTTTGGATTAACAACCGAGGGTTTGGTGCATGAAGGGCAAAATGTTTCTGCTCTTCTTGAAGGTCATATTTCTAAACTTGGAGATATGAATATACCAAAGATGATTTTGTCTATGATTCCTAAAAATCCATTTGCTGAGTTGAGTGGAGCTAAACGTACGTCAATTATCAGTGTTGTTATTTTTGCGTCATTTTTAGGTGCATCGGTTCTTCTTTTAAAGAAAGATGAGCCAGAAAAAGGAGAAAAAGCGCTTTTATTTATTCAAGTGGCACAAGCTTGGATTATGCGGTTAGTCCGTATTGTGATTGCTTTGACGCCTTATGGTATTTTTGCACTTATGACGAAAGTAGGAGCAATATCGCGTATTGCAGATATTTTAAATTTACTGGTTTTTATCATTGCTTCTTATGTCGGTATTATTTTAATTTTTGGAATTCATGGTGTATTGCTTGGTATTTCTGGGATTAATCCCTTTCGTTTTTTCAAAAAGGTTTTACCAGTTTTAACATTTGCTTTTAGCAGTCGTTCAAGTGCTGCAAGTATTCCTTTGAATATTGAAGCGCAAACACAGTGGATAGGTGTACCACAATCCATTGCGAGTTTTGCAGCTTCTTTTGGGGCAACAATTGGACAAAATGGTTGTGCTGGTCTTTATCCAGCGATGCTTGCGACCATGATTGCACCCTCTATGGGTATTAATCCTCTTGATCCTACTTGGATTGCTACGCTTATTGGTGTTGTAACATTGAGTTCTATTGGTGTTGCTGGTGTGGGGGGAGGTGCTATTTTCGCTGCATTGATTGTGTTACCAATTATGGGGCTTCCTGTTACTTTGGTTGCTGTACTTATCTCTATTGAACCGCTAATTGATATGGGACGGACTGCTCTAAACGTGAGCGATTCAATGATAGCTGGAACGGTCACTAGTCAAATATTACGGACAACAGATAAAAGTATTTTAAAAAAATAATTTTAGGTTATATTTTTTTTTGCTGTAAAACATCTGTAAGAGATATTTGCGCTGAACCAGGTTGTAGGGGTTTTTGTTGGTTGGGATGAGGAGCCCAACCAGAGAGCCAGATGAAAGAAAAATGTGCACGAATACGTCCATCAGGATCACTAAATTGTTGTGCATAGATTTCAGCTGCGCGGAGAAAAAAACGTTTGGATACAGGGCGTCGTGAACGATTGATGAGTGCATTTTGCATTCCCATAGCTTTAAGATCGTGCATAAGGTCAAACATTGTATTATAACGTATTGTGATATCTTCAACGTCTGCTACAGGCAGGGCAAAGCCAACACGCTGTAAAAGAGCGCCTGCATCACGAATGTCGGCAAAAGGGTAGATCCTAGGGCTTGCTCCACCATAAATTTCACTTTCAGCTTGCAGCAGGCTTTCCCGCAATTCTCTTAATGTACCAGCTCCTGCCATAACAGCAAGAAATAAGCCATCTGGTTTAAGGGTATTTTTTATCTGGCTTAGAACACCAGGGGTATCATTGGTCAATTGTAATGAAAGAAGTGAAACAATAAGGTCACAGTAACTTTGAGGTAAATCAAGAAATTCTCGATGACGTAAATAGAATTTTTTATCATGGCTTTGATAAAGCGTATCGGTTTCAATGCGTTCTATGGAACAAACTTTTCCAGATTTCATTAAAGCTTGCGCAGCAAGGTCTGTATGGCTGTGTAAATCAAGAGCTAATGTAAAGAGGCGATCAACAGTGCTAAGGCGTTTATAGAGATCTTCTGCCATGTGAGAGAGTAAAAAGTCACATCCTTTTTTTGCTTTTTGAAAGGCACGTTTTCGGAATTGTTCAATGCGGTTATGATCAAAAATTAAAGGATGCGACATATTGTGGAACACTTTCGATCTATGAAAGAATATATTTTGAAAAGGTTCATTATTTGTGCAAGCTCTGTCAAGTTTATAATATGAAAGAAAATAAATCTATAGAAGGTAAGAGTTTTTAAAGGAATTAAAATTATAAATTGAGGAAATACAAAGGAACTTTTGTTTTGAGGGAAACTTGTAAAAGCCTAAATTTATAATGTTGTATTTTCGAGAAGCGGCGTTAAATAGCGGGGATATACTAAGTAAGTTCGTTGAACGCTTGAAAACGATGCTTTATCCACCAATTTGTCCTGGATGTAAGCAAAATGTTTCTACTTATGGTACGATTTGCTCCGAATGTTGGAAAGACCTTCAATTTATCACGAAACCTTATTGTCCTGTTATGGGGACTCCTTTTGTTTGTGATATGGGGGATGGTTTTCTTAGTGGTGAAGCACTCCGTAATACTCATCCTTTTTCACGTGTTCGCTCAGTCATTGTTCATAAAGGGCTTGCACGAACTTTAGTAACGCGCTTAAAATATGGTGATCATATAGAATTGGCATCATTTATGGCCAATTGGATGATGTTTGCTGGACGCGAGGTTATTGATGATTGTGATGTTATTATTCCCATTCCATTGCATTTTCGTCGTTTTTGGGAGAGGCGTTATAATCAATCTGCTGAGCTTGCACGTTATATTGCAGCATCACAAAAAAAGCTTTTAAAACCGAGTTGGCTTGTTCGTTGTCGGCATACCCGTCCGCAGGTTAGTCTTTCTTCAAGAGAGAGAAAACTTAACGTAAAAAATGCTTTTAAGGTTTCGCATAAAGTTAAAAAATATCTCAAAGGATGTTCTGTTTTGCTGATTGATGATGTATTTACAACGGGTGCAACAGTTACAGCAGCAGCTGCTGCATTAAAAGATGCAGGTGCACGACAGGTTGATGTGCTAACATTTTCGCGTGTTCTCAAAGAAGATTCTATTTTTCCCTCTTCTTAAGAGGAATTTAAAATGAATATTATTAAAAAATATTGGAGGATAATACTATGAAAGAGATAATAATTTATACACGCCCTAACTGTCCTTATTGTACAAAAGCACGTGATTTGCTTAATAAAAAAGGCGTAAAGTATACAGATATTGATGCTTCCACATCCCTTCGCCAAGAAATGGTACAGCGTGCAAATGGACGTAATACATTTCCACAAATTTTCATAGGTGATTATCACGTTGGCGGTTGTGATGATCTTTATGCTTTAGAGGCTGAGGGAAAGCTGAATTCTTTATTACAAGGCATATAATATTTGTAAATTACATATCCTTACGACCTTTTTGCGAGAAGGAGATAGTTAACACCCATGTCTTTTGAGCGATTCCAGCTGTCGTTTAAAGGGTTATAAGTAATACCTATCTCATCAATGACAGTCAGAGCGTTTTTTGATAAGAAATTTTTAAGTTCTAGAGGTTTTAGGAATTTTTTATAATCGTGGGTTCCTTTAGGAAGCCAACGTAGAATATATTCAGCGCCTACAATAGCAAGCCCCCATGCTTTCCATGTGCGGTTGAGTGTTGAGACAAACATCAACCCTTGTGGTTTCAACATTTTTGCTGTAGCTGCTATGAAGAGATTAACGTCAGCGACATGTTCAACAACTTCCATATTAAGGATAATATCAAATTTTTCTCCTTCATTGGCAAGTACTTCTGCTGTCGTCGTGCGGTAATCAATGGAAAGGTCATTTTGAGCAGCATGGGTTTTTGCGACTTCAATATTTGTTTGTGCAGCATCAACGCCTACAACCATAGCACCAAGACGTGCCATTGGTTCAGATAACAAGCCTCCTCCACAGCCAATATCAAGAATTTTCAAATTGTGAAAGGGCGTAAGTGAAGAAGGGTCACGATTAAACTCTAAACAGATTTTTTCTCTGATGTAAGCAAGGCGTGTTGGGTTAAATTGGTGAAGAGGTCGAAATTTTCCTTGTGGATTCCACCATTCTGTAGCAATACGTGAAAAGTGATCAATTTCACTTTGATCAATAGTTGTTTGTGTTTCATCGATCATGTTGCCTTCCTTTTATTTTTAATGATCAGGTCAAGTAGATTTTATACAAAGTCAAGAGAAATTAATATAATCATAATGAAACTTGCACAAATGATAGATATTCGCTATGTCGAGAAAATGGTTAGTTGATACAGCATCTAATTCTCATTACTGTTTGAGATAAGAGATGTAAAGGTAAGAGTGTTATTAATGGCGCGCATTGTCATGAAATTTGGTGGAACATCTGTAGCAAACATTGAATGTATTCATAATGTTGCACGGCATGTCAAAAGAGAGGTTGATGCAGGCAATGAGGTTGCCGTTGTCGTATCCGCGATGGCTGGTAAAACAAATGAACTTGTTCAGTGGACGAGTGATGCTTCCTCCATGCATAGAGATGCTCGTGAATATGATGTTGTGGTTGCTTCTGGTGAACAGGTTACTTCAGGATTGTTGGCTTTGACACTTCAAGAAATGGGGGTGAATGCACGTTCATGGCTTGGTTGGCAAATTCCTATTCATACAGACAATGCGCATGGCCGTGCACGTATTACTAATATTGATGGATCTTTTTTAATCGAGTGTTTTCAGGAAGGTCAGGTTGCCGTTATTGCTGGTTTTCAGGGGTTAGCTCCGGATAACCGGATTTCTACCTTAGGGCGTGGGGGATCAGATACAAGTGCTGTTGCTATAGCCGCTGCTGTACAAGCTGATCGCTGTGATATTTATACGGATGTGGATGGTGTTTATACAACGGATCCACGTATAGAACCGAAAGCGCGTCGTTTACCAAAAGTAGCTTTTGAAGAAATGCTAGAAATGGCTTCTCTTGGTGCAAAGGTTTTACAGGTTCGTTCTGTTGAATTAGCAATGGTTCATAAGGTTCGTACCTTTGTGCGTTCAAGTTTTGAGGATCCTGATGCGTTAGGCATGGAGGATTCAATGAGTTCTTCTGGAACACTTATTTGCGATGAGGATGAAATTGTGGAACAACAAAATGTTACTGGTATTGCTTTTGCCAAAGATGAAGCACAAATTTCCCTTCGTCGGCTTGCCGATCGTCCAGGGATTTCGGCAGCAATTTTTGGTCCCTTGGCTGAAGAACGCATTAATGTTGATATGATTGTGCAAAATATTTCTGAAGATGGCTCAAAAACTGATATGACTTTTACTGTACCATCATCAGATGTAGAAAAAGCCGTTACACTTCTTGAGAAGAATCGCAAAGAAATTGGATTTGATGTTCTCCAATTTGAAGGCGATCTCGCCAAGGTATCTGTGATTGGTATTGGAATGCGTAGCCATGCAGGTGTTGCCGCTACAGCATTTAAGGCTTTGGCTGAAAAGGGTATTAACATTCAAGCAATTACGACTTCAGAAATTAAAATTTCTATTTTGATTGATAGTGCTTACACTGAACTTGCGGTTAGAACATTACATGCTGTTTATGCTCTTGATAAGGGATAAGTATTTTTTAGTTTCAACAAAGTTTCAATAACATAAAGCTTTAATATATGTTAATAATTTTTGTTAAGAACAATTTATATTTTTAACTTAAATAGAATATTTAATACAGCAAAACTCTCTCATTTTAAACTTGTTCATGATGAATTTAAAAATGGTCACTTATACATTACAAGAGAAAGATGTTTGGGTAAAAAACTGTTTAAGAAGGGATAAAAAATATGCCGTCTATAAACGTTTTAGAGCCTATAGATAGGGATGGAGAAGTCTTTACGATAAGCCTTAATGGAATAAGGAGCAGTGCACAGTGTTTATTCAAAAGATGCATGTTGCATGAGGGACAGCCCCGTCAATACAGATTTAATATTATACATCTTAGAGAAATTAGAGCTCATTAGATTAGTGATGGAATTACCAAAAGTAAAATTGATGATGTATTTTCTATAGATGTTTAGTTTATCTTCAAATGATTGTTTATGACTTTATGTGTATCTTGAAAAGTTAATTTTTTCCATATTATGAGGCAATAAAAAAATCTATCTCTATAGACAATATTTATGTTTACGCTATACGTTATAAAATTACTATATCTTATGCGTTTATAGCTTCTTCAGAAGTACTTTTCATAAAATTATGTAACTATAGATCAAAATTAATGATAATGTTACAAGTGTGTTGCTTTTATTAATTAAATTTTTTTCATGTCTATTTCTCTTTTTTGAATTATAATTAAGATTTTCAAAGTTTTTGATACCTCCATATGTTCTTTAGGTTAACTTTCTTCCTTTAACTACTCTATTATAAGTATTTTCTGTGTCATACTGCCAACCACGCATGAAATACATTCTTCCGTTTTTTCAGTATATCGTGCTAGTTTCTTTATCGTGTTTACATATTTTGCAAATGGTGGTCTTTGTAAGCAAAACTCTTCTTGTGAGAAATATAGCCATATTATTTTACTCTTTTTGTATTTTATGTGGCGTTGTATAAATTCGAAAGTCTCGGAAATAGTGCTTTTTAAATTATCTGTGAAGAGTATTTTATGGTATCAAGAAATATAGAGCGAGCTCTTTAAACAAAAAGAAAATAAATATCAAATAAGAGCGCGAAAAGGGGAGAACAACGATATACATGCTCTATTTTTCCACCAATCATATGTTTTAGAATAGTCTAAATGACTAGGGTTTTCTTTTTTCCCGCGAGTTAATTACGTAAACTAGAGTGCTTCCTATGGAAGCATGCTTCAAGTTTAATTCTTTCATGGAGTGAGACAAGTGATGTGTCGATGATAAAAAACGGGAATATTTTTATCCAAAAATAATGTGCTTTTAAGAAGATAAAAATTAAAGTTGTTTAGAATACCGGCAATAAAATCAATAACAAGGAGGGTGGTTTATTGGGAAAAATAAGCCATGGAATTACTTAACTGATTATTGAACTTTGCTTATTCTTATCTTTTTCTTATTATTAAACATAAGATATTGATTTATAATAATTAAATTCTTCTTTATAGTGAATCATAGTCCCAATAAAAAACAGCTTTTCTGAAACCACGAAGCCTTTATTGAAACAATTAAAACCATTTCTGTGTATATCATGAGTGGAGCTGGTACATGAGTAAAAGATTATTGAAGAAAGGAATAAAAATATCTCTTATGATTCCTCTCGAGTGTCAAAGGTTGTTGCAACATTAGAGGCTAGTAAATAGTATGATGACGTTAGTTTTCTTCTTCATAAGTGTAAAGATGAGGCGAGACAACGGATTTTACATTAAATATCGTCCGAATCGAACAAATGGGCAAAATTACTTTTTAGAATTTCTGCATAAAAATGTATTTTCAGTTAGTTTGTTAGGAACTATGAGAAATTCCTTTATTGCGCTTAATATAAATAAATCCATATCCCAGACCGATAAGGGCAGATAAACCAGAGCCACAAAGGACCCCAATTTTTGCCGCATCAAGCAGAATAATATCTTTAAAAGCGAGCATTGAAACAAAGATAGACATTGTAAAGCCAATTCCTGCTAAAAAACCAATGAGTAAAACACCTGTCCAGGTCATATGAGGGGGTAGGCGGCATAGTCCTGATTTTACAGCTATATAACTGGCAGTGATAATACCAAGAGGCTTACCGATGAAAAGACCAATGACAACACCCAGAACAATCAAGAATGATTTGTCAGAAGAAAGATCAAAGTTTGCAAAACTTACTCCTGCATTTGCGAAGGCAAAAACCGGCATGATAACGTATGCAACCCATGGATGCAATGCTTTTTGAACACGAGTTACTGGGGCAATCATGGCCCGTTGTCCTTTGCGCATCTTTTTTAATGCTGTTGAAATATGATGCAGATCTGTTTTTGTATTTTTTTCTTGAAGAATTTGCATAGCGTTACTGAGCATGGTGAGTGGCGCTACAAGAGTACGGGTAGGAAGAACGGGAGTCATCATCCCTAAGATTACGCCAGCAAGCGATGGGTGAACGCCTGTTGCCATTAAACCCCACCAAATGATTGCACCAGGTAAAATGTAAAGCCATGCTGATGCAAGCCCGATCCACTGAAAAAATAGTACCAAAGCAATACCCGCTCCTGCAATCATTAAACCGCTAGGATCAATGTTTGTTGAGTAGAAAAAAGCAATAATAAGAACAGCGATAATATCGTCAATAATCGCTAATGATAGAAGAATAATATGAAGATTAGAAGGAATTTTTTTTCCTAGAAGAGCAAGAATACCTAGAGCAAAGGCAATATCTGTTGCTGTTGGCACAGCCCAACCGCGCATATGTCCCTCGTTAAAATTGAAGATAAAGTAAATAATTGCAGGAACACAAACGCCCCCTATTGCAGCAACAATTGGTAAGATTGCTTGTTTAAAATCGGCAAGAGCACCTTCATGAATTTCTCGTCGAATTTCCATTCCTGCGACGAGAAAGAAAATAGTCATAAGGGCATCATTAACCCAGAAATGTAAATCCCATGAAAGAGTGAAATGACCCAAATTAAAGCCAAGAGGTGTATGCCAAAAAGATTCATAGAAAGCAGCATATTTAGAATTGGCAAAAATAAGTGCAGAAGCAGCAGCTAATAAAAGAACAACACCACTAAGAGCTTCAATATGGAGAAAACGCTCGATAGCAGAAAGCGCTTGATTGGTGACACGAGAAGCGCGATTAGGCAGGCGATTTGAAGATAAACCAGACATGAACAACTCCAAGCATCGACAATTTTAGATTCTATATTCTCTGTATAAATAACTCTGTATGATACCTTCTGTATCATATAAAAGAAAAAAGAGGAATAAAGTTCTTAATTTATAGACAAGATCATCATGTTTAAAGCACAAAATGTTTAAGGCGATGCTTCATTTTTAATAGTAAGATGTACTTTGCTTAAAGCCTTGGATAGATCATTTTGTAGAGCAGATTCGAGATCAACTATTGCGAGACCTTTATTATCTTTTGCTTTAATTTTAACGATCAATGTTTGTGGATTTTTAGCAAATTCTCCTAAGGATTTTGAAATTTTTTCTGCTTCGTCATGATTTTTTAGCAGAATTTTTGGGGTCTGCGTCATCATTAGATAGAAATCGTCATAAAGTTCCTTTTTAAGATCATGTTGGCTGTCATTAAGATTTTGCGCAAGATAAGAAAAAAGCTTATCAATGAAACCTGCATCAGTATATTGTATATCAATTTCATTAATGCCAAGATCTTGAGACGCAGCAATCATTATATTTTTCTGACCAGAAAAAAGCTTTTCATCAACATCAATAACCTTAGCCGAGATGTTCCCAGATCCAACGTTTTTCATATTGAAAGACATTGTATCAAGAAAGAGCATACGTTTTTTTTCATCGTAAGAAATATCAATTTTTCCTGAAACATTAAAGCGCTCAAAGTTCAGATTTTTGAAAAACTCTAAGTCTTTTTCATTCATTTTTTTAGGTAGAATGGAAAGGTTGTTGAGAGAAAGAAAAAGCTTTTTAGGGATAGGTTGTTTCCACAAACTTGGTTTGAATTGGAATGATTCGAGCGTTGCTTTCAACTGCGGTATATCAACGGTGATATTATCAACTTTGGCATCCGCTGAGGTAATGGCGAGCAGTATGTTTAGAAGAAGACCATTTTGTGCAACTTTTTCAGCGATTTTATTATTCTCTTTTCTTGCATTAAGATAAGCTTTGATTAATTTTTCAGGAGTTTGTTCAAGCGGTTTCATCTTTAAACCAGATGTTTTAAACTGCCCAAGGAAGAAAGAGCTATTTTTTTCTGCTTCTTCAAAAATATCGACACTTATATTATTCAGAGAAATGGGGCCAGTAACGGTTTTACCTTGATTGAGAGCATTGTTTTTTCCAAAAATGATAGAATAGGCATAGTTGATGTCGATATCATGGGCTTTTATTGTATCACTTTTAGCCATAAATTGCATCTGTTTGGCACCATTTGCTACGACCGTTTTAAGATCCATATTTTTGATACTAACTGAACGGATATGGTTATTTCTAAAATCAGAAAGCTGGAAATTCTTGATTTCAACCGTTTCTGTTTGGTTATTTTTATTTTCTATAGAAAGTTGTATATTGGGAGCAATAATTGAGGAAAGCTCAATACGCATCATTGATTGTAAAAGACGTGATGTTATCGTTCTATCTTTTTCTTTTAGGGATACACTCCGAAGAGAAATTTGGGGAATTTGCACATGAATATTATTATGCTTTAAATCAACATTATAAAATGTAAAAGTTCCGGGAATAAAGGAAAGAGGAGGACGGGCAGAAATGGCACCAATTTTAAGTGATGTACCAGCTGGAACGGGTAATGTCACATTCTTCAAGTTGACTTTACCTAGAATGCTTACTTCAGATGTTTCGGCTTTTATGGCACGACGGGCTATTTCTTGTCTTACAAAACTGTCAAGATAGGGTTTTGCGATATAAAATCCACCAACAATTATAATTGCCAAGATAGCAACAAATCCAATAATGCAAGTGAGCCAATATCTGAGGTTACTTTGATACCCACTATTAAGATTGACCATTCTTTCTTCTTTCATTTTTATCACTCTGTGAATTGAGAGTGAAGATAAATTCTTTTAAGCAACGACAAAGGTTTAAATATAGCGTGTACCAGTTTCAACAATTATCTACGCTCTATATTAGAGTTATTCTCATCTTTTTTGCAATATAGCTTTATCAACTTTTATCAATTTTCTTTGGGTTCAGCACTTTATAGAAAAGCACGCATAATAAGGAGAGGTGAGTTTATGCGCATCATAATTTTTTATCACTTTAAAATTATCCTAAAATATTCCGATGTCTGCTTTTATCTTGCTGCTGTTTATAGGAATATTTAAAACATAAAAGATATGTTTTTGTTCATTATAATTTAATGGGGAGAAGTGAGTGTTATGACAGAAAATCAAATAATGGCCTTTTCGATCATTGGTCTCATGATGGTTGTTTTTATTTGGGATCGATTTCGTTATGATCTTGTTGCTATTTGTACATTATTAATAGCTTGTGCCCTTGGTCTTGTTAGCCCGAAGGAAGCGTTTAGCGGTTTTAGTAATGATATCGTTATTATCGTGGGGAGTGTGTTTGTTGTCAGTACTGCTGTATCTCGCTCTGGTATAATGGAATTTATTATTCAACGGATATGGCCAGATGTGAAATCGGTGCGTCTTCAATTAGCTTTTTTGGTTCTTTCTGTTGTCGTATTATCAATGTTTGTTAAAAACATTGGTGCTTTGGCGATTATGCTTCCGATAGCTTTTCAGTTTGCACGTCGTTCTCAGGTTTCTCCTTCTGTCTTTTTGATGCCCATGGCCTTTGGTTCTTTGTTGGGAGGGCTTATGACACAGATAGGAACATCTCCTAATGTTGTTATTTCAGCGATGCAAGAACGTTTAGCAGGAACACCTTTTACTATGTTTGATTTTACACCAGTTGGTGCGGTTATTGCGACGGCTGGTGTTGTATATTTGGTCTGTTTTTATTGGCTTTTGCCTGTGCGTGTGCGTTCAGGTGTATCATTTGATGATGCCATTGATATCCGTAATTATGTTGCAGAAGCGCATATTCCAATAAATTCACCGATTGTGGGGAAAAATATTGTTGATTTGGTTAAGCCATCAAGTGGTGATGTTATGGTAATTCAAATTATCAGAAACAAAGTATCTATTTCACCATTACCAGATTTTGTTTTGTCTGAAAATGATATTATTTTGCTGGAAGGGTCACATACAGGGTTAGATAGCGTGATGAACTCTGCTCGTTTAGAGTTTTCTAAGGGGCGAACTATTGCTGCAGGTGATAAGGACAGTGACATTGATATTATTGAAGCAGTCATTACCCATAATTCACCTCTTATTGGTATTAGTGCGAAAGAGTTTTCCCTATTTGATCGCTATAATGTAAATTTACTTGCGTTAAGTCGTCAACATGAAAGGGTGCGGGGAAGACTTGATGATATTATTTTCCATCTTGGAGATGTGATTGTTTTGCAAGGACAGGATGCAATTATTCCCAATTTATTAAGAGAATTGAAATGCTTGCCCCTAGCAAAACGAAATATTGTGTTTGGAAATTTACGACATGGTTTCATCTCTTTAGCTGTTTTATTTATAGCAATTATTTTTACAGCTTTTCATATTGTTCCAGTTGCTTTTTCTTTCTTTTCTGCTGCTGCTGCAATGGTGATCTTTCGTGTTTTGCCCGCGCGTGATCTGTATCAGGCATTAGATGGTCCAATACTCGTACTATTAGCGGCTCTTATTCCAGTGAGTGAAGCGTTAGAGAAAACAGGATGTACGGATCTCATTGGTCAATGGCTGAGCCAATTGGCAATATTTTTCCCGCCATCTGGTGCTTTAGCGCTTATGTTGGTGACAGCTATGTTGGTTACGCCATTTTTGAATAATGCAGCAACAGTGATGATGGTAGCACCAATTGCGTCAAGTTTTGCTCATTCCCTTCATTATAAGCCTGAAGCTTTTTTGATGGCTGTTGCAATTGGTGCGGGATGTGAGTTTCTTACACCTATTGGACATCAAAGTAATATGCTCGTGATGGCGCCAGGAGGATATCGTTTTAGTGATTATCCACGTTTGGGTGCTCCATTGGCGGTGTTGATCGTTATTATTGCTGTTCCAATGCTTATGTGGGTTTGGCCCTTACAATAGGATATTTTTAGAAACTTTAAGGATCAATTACAAAAGGTTGTTAATCGTATGAAGATAAGTTGAAGGGATACACTTTATATAAAGAGCTTTAACTGAAGATTTGGAATTATACCACACTTTAATCATGGCGCTTCGGTATTTTTGATACAGATAAAAATTTATTTATTGGGTTTTAAGGGGCTTTCATGGAAATTTACCTTTTTTAAGTTTTTTCAAGAAGTGGTTTTTCTATTATAATTCTATAATCCAATACAACCAACGATTGCGGTTGAAGACTTTAAAAGATTATCTCTCTATATAATGGGGAGAAAATCTGCTTGAGATGATAGGCAATCATGATAAATATTAAGGCAGTGAATTTTTCATAAGACTCAATATATGTAAAAGCTGTAATATGTACAAACAGGGTGCTTATATCATTTTCGATTAAGACTGTTGCAAAAATCCGATTGAATTGGCTACATGTTGATTTAAAATAAATAAACGAGCAATTTAAAGATTTTTAGTTAATTAGGACTACCATCTTTATCCATTTATGCGTAAAAGCACAGATAAAGTAACTTTTTTCAAGGTATGATATATGTCGTATGATAGTTTTATTGCTGAAGTGAATGCAGAATTTCGTCAGGAAAAGGCGCTTGCTTTTTGGAGACGGTATGGTTTTTCAATTATTGGAGCAGTTATTCTTTTTATATTCATGATAGTTGCTTATCAAGTTTATCATCATACGCAAATAAAGAAAGCTGGTTATATTGGTGATGCATTTGTAAAGAGTCTTGATCTTGCGAATACACGTGATTTTGATAAAGCGATAAAGCAATTAGAAACTGTTAAAACCTCTCATTTTGGGGGGTATCCTTTTCTTGCTCGTTTACGTGAGGCTTCTTTACTCATGGAGAAAGGTGATATTATTAAGTCAGTGGAGATCTTTGATTCTATTGCAGCGGATGAGAAAGCACCGCAGATTTTGCAGAAAGTTGCAAAAATTCGGGCGGCTTATATTCTGGTTGATACAGGGACATTAGCTGATGTTGAAAAGCGCATCAAAGATATGGCAAGTGATACCGATCCTATGCGTATGTCTGCAAGAGAAGCTTTAGGCTTAGCTGCCTATAAGGCGGATAAAATGGATGAGGCGGTTTATTATTTTAAAAAAAATTCTGAAGAAGGTGCTTTGGGTTCAAAAATAACAGATCGGGCTCGAATGATGCTTGAGCTTATACAAGCTGAGGGCAAGGCAAATAAGGAATAAATCGATGAGCCTTACCATTGCTATCATTGGTCGTCCCAATGTTGGGAAGTCGACACTATTTAATCGTTTGGTTGGGCAAAAATTGGCTTTGGTTGATGATAAGCCTGGTGTAACACGTGATCGGCGTATTCATGCGGCAAAACTTCAAGATCTACGTTTTGATGTGATTGATACGGCTGGGCTGGAAGAAGCAGGTGATCATACACTCGAGGGGCGTATGCGTTCTCATACAAAAGTTGCAATTGATGAAGCGGATCTTATTTTATTTGTATTTGATGCAAAGAGCGGAATAACACCAAGTGATTTAAATTTTTCTTCATTGGTTCGCAAATCAGGAAAGCCAATTGTGCTTGTTGCCAATAAGTCTGAGTCAAGAGCGGCAACAGGAGGAGAGTATGAGGCGTGGTCATTAGGTTTGGGAGAGCCGTGCCCAATATCGGCTGAACATGGTTTGGGACTTAGTGATCTGCGTGATGCAATTATAGATGCTGTTGGGTCAGAGCATGCTTTTGGCAACAACAAAGAAGAAAATAGGATGATACAGCCTGCATCTGTTGGTGATGATGTAAAGGATTTGGAAGAAGAGGAGCTTATTTACGATGAAAGTAAGCCCATTAGGATTGCGATTGCGGGGCGTCCCAATACAGGAAAATCCACTCTTATTAATAGTATGTTGAAACAAGAGCGATTGTTAACAGGACCAGAAGCAGGACTCACGCGTGATTCTATTTCTGTAGATTGGGAATGGCGTGGTCGTCATATTAAACTTTTTGATACTGCGGGTTTACGTCGAAAATCGAGAATTCAAGAAAAATTAGAAAAACTATCTGTTGCAGATACTTTTCGTGCTATTCGTTTTGCAGAAGTGGTGGTCATTGTTTTTGATGCAACGATACCTTTTGAAAAGCAGGATTTACAAATTGCTGATCTTGTGATTCGTGAAGGGCGTGTTCCAGTTATTGCTTTCAATAAGTGGGACCTTATTGAAAACAGTCAGACTACATTGATTGATTTGCATGAAAAATGTGCTCGATTTCTTCCTCAAGTTCGTGGTTTGAGAGCCGTTCCTTTATCAGGACAATATGGTCAAGGGATTGATAAACTGATGGAAAATGTCATGATGATGCACCGTGTATGGAATCGTCGCATTTCGACGGCTAAATTGAACCAATGGCTTGGAACTGTTGTGGCACATCATCCACCTCCTGCTGTTTCTGGACGTCGACTTAAGGTTAAATACATCACACAGGTTAAGACACGTCCTCCTGGATTTATGATTTCTTGCTCGCGTCCCAAAAGTATGCCACAGTCGTATTTGCGTTATCTTGTCAATGGGTTACGTGAAACATTTGATATGTCTGGTATACCCGTTCGCATATCATTACGAGCCTCTGATAATCCTTTTGCGACACGTTCCAAGAAGAAATGATAACTCTTTAATTTTTTGAGTGAATGAAATCTATACTTAAGAATCTTAAAAGTAAGTTTTTTCAATGATCTTTCTTTTCATAAAATTAAAATTTTATTTGCTAAAGTTTTAATTTTATTGATGATCATTTATTTGCATGTCATGAGAAGAGTGTGATAGGGAGTATTTAAGAAAGAGTACATAATCCTCTTAATGGGTTATTTAAGTGCAAGAATAGATGCAATATGAGGGTAGGGGAATATAATTATGATGCTTGTGTGAAAAGCAGTATTAGATTATCGTTTCATAAAAATAAAGATTATGAATAAGCGCTTTTGCTTACGATAGTTTGTCTGAATAAAAAGCAAAAATACTTGCTAAATCTACCGATATTCAATTGTAAAGAGCGAAGTTCATAAAAGTGGATTAAAATTGTATAAAGTGGTATGGTAATCGTATTTAAATTTTATTGTGTTCTATTGGCTTAATCTATTTGAAATTTTAGATTTATTAATATCTTGTATTTAAAGGAACTTCTCTTAATACCCTCAAGCTCATTTCGTGATGGGGCCTGTAATGGCATATGTAAAATACTTTGCGAATAGGATTATATAGAAACCATTGATTATTATTTTCATAAAATAAAAAGTGCAAGTTTATTTGAATAAAAGGTGTAAACTAACGCTCTCATACTGTTTTTTAGCTTTCTATGTTCTCTTTCAAAACTAGGATTGATATAACATTGGGAGCCGGAAAATAAGATGGTATCAGTTGACACCTTTCGTTAAGCGTAAAAATGGTTGTTCTATGAGTTTTATATTATTCACGGGAACTTTTGTTATACATTCACGGGTGCTGTCGTGAAATCGGTTTAGGTGCTCAGAATATCTTTTTAAGAAAGCATGTAAATTGAAAAATACGTTATTTCTGCAATAAAATTTATACGATAACTTGTGATAGATTTCTTTTAGTATCTTGACGAATAAATTCGGGAACAATATGATACACACGGTTTTATGAAATGTATTCTTACGTTGCTTTTTAATTAAGGAGCCAATGATGGCGATGGGCGAGAAACCCGTTATGAGCCGTAAGGAGGCTGAAGAGGAAAAGCAAGGAGAGTGTCTTCATTCAGAGGATTTGGAATGTCGTAGTAGGAATTTAAGCGTAGCTTTAGTGCGCAAGCAAGCATTAAAGAAGCGGGAGCATAAGAATAAGCGGGAAAAATCACAAGGAAGGATGGCAGGCGCAATTAAGCTTTCCAGTGAGTTTCTGGCAAGTGTTATAGTTGGTATTGTTTTGGGGTTGGGGTTTGATAAGTTAGCAGGTTCATGGCCTTGGGGATTAGTATTTTTTCTCTTCTTTGGGTTTGCTGCTGGTGTATTGAGTATTCTTCGGTCTGTGGGGTATGTTTCCTCCAGTCAATTAGGAAAAAAAGGCGCATTGCGCCAAAAACAAGATAAAGGGGCCAATGAGAGGTCCGATAAATGAGGTTGAAGTGACAACGCACGCTCCAGATCCTATTCATCAGTTTGAGGTTTCAAGGCTGATTAAGATTTCCATAGGAAATATGGATTTATCGTTTACAAATGTATCATTGTTTACAGTCCTTACGGTTGTTGTAACTTCTATTTTTCTCTTCATTTCGTCATCGAGTCGTGGATTGGTTCCAACGCGGATGCAGTCTCTTTCGGAAATGGCATATGAATTTGTAGCATCGACTCTGCGGGAATCATCTGGTGTGCAGGGGATGCAGTTTTTTCCTTTAGTTTTTTCTCTGTTTACTTTTATTTTAGTTGCTAACTTTATTGGTCTCTTTCCTTATTTTTATACGATTACATCTCAAATCATGATCACGTTTTCGTTAGCAATGGTGGTGATTTTGACGGTGATTGGTTATGGCTTTTATAAGCATGGGGTCAGTTTTTTGAAACTGTTCGTTCCCAGTGGAGTTCCTGTTGTGGTTTTGCCTCTGGTGACAATGATTGAGGTTATTTCTTTTCTCTCCCGTCCAATTAGTCTTTCTCTTCGTCTTTTTGCGAATATGCTTGCTGGTCATATTACGCTTAAAGTGTTTTCTGGGTTTGTTGTTTCAATGATTGGGGTAGGACTCGTAGGTGTGGGTGGTTCGGTTTTACCGCTTATTATGACTGTAGCAATTACTGCACTTGAGTTTTTGGTCGCATTCCTTCAGGCTTACGTCTTTACGGTTTTAACTTGTATGTATCTTAATGATGCAATTCATCCAGGACATTAATAAAACTGGCGGTTATTCCGTCGAATAATGCAATTTCGCTTTAAAGGAGAATAACATGGAAATGGTGCTTGCAGCAAAATATATTGGCGCTGGTCTTGCTTGCTTTGGTATGGCTGGAACAGCTTTAGGACTTGGTAATATTTTTGGTAGCTATCTTTCTGGTGCATTACGAAATCCATCAGCAGCAGATAGTCAGTTTGGACGTCTCGTCTTTGGTTTTGCTGTAACAGAAGCTTTGGGAATTTTTTCATTGCTCATTGCTTTATTACTTCTTTTTGGGGTTTGATCATCATCAAAAGGGTATATCTGTTCTTGCATGAGGAAAGATTTACCCTTTTAGCTCTTAACCAGAGAGATGCCAGAGAGATGTCAGTCAGTTATCATCGGTTATAGAGGGCTTTAATAAGCTATTTAAAGGATGAAAGAAGATGTTTGTTTCAAGCGCTTATGCACAGAACACTGAAACGTCGATAGAACATATTAAAAAGGTGGCAGAGCATGCAAATCGTGTGTTTCCGCCTTTTGATTTTGTGCATTTTGGTTCGCATTTTTTCTGGTTGGCAATTTCTTTCGGTCTTTTTTATCTTTTTATCTCTCGTGTAATTGTACCACGTATTGGTGGTGTTATTGAAACACGGCGAGATCGAATCGCATCTGATTTAGATCAGGCAATGCGCATGAAGCAGGAAGCAGACATTGTCGTTGAAACTTATGAGCGGAAATTAGCAGAAGCGCGTTTGAATGCGCAGGCTATAGCGCAGGTAGCTAGTGAAGAATTAAAAGAAAAGGCAGAGCTTGAACGGAAAGAAATTGAAGAGAGTTTAGAGAAAAAACTCGCAGATGCTGAAAAACAGATAGCAAAAATTCGGGATAAAGCGATGCAAAATGTTGGTTCTATCGCTGAAGAAGTAGCTCTTGAAATTGTGAAAAAATTGATTGACGTTGATATTAGCAAAGAGGCTGTTCGTTCAGTTGTTAAAACTGCGGATTATTGAGGAAGACAAAGATGACTGATACTTTTTGGGCATTTGTTGGGTTAGTTCTTTTTTTGGCTCTTTTAGTCTATTTCCAAATTCCACAAAGGGTTATACACCATCTTGATGCGCGTGCAAAGCGTATCAAAGATGAACTGGATGAGGCTCTGCGTCTTCGTGAAGAGGCACAGGAAATATTAGCTGAATATCAACGCAAACATGCAGAAGCAGAAAAAGATGCGCAAGAAATTGTTGCAGCAGCAAAGCATGAAGTTGAATCTATTATTGCTGAGGCCCGTGCAAAAGCAGAAGAATATGTAAAGAACCGTAATAAATTGGCAGAACAAAAAATCGCTCAAGCAGAAGCGGATGCAATACGCATGGTTTCTTCATCGGCTATTGATTTGGCAATTTCTACAGCACGTACCCTTATTGCAAGGGAAATAGATTCTAACAAGGCAGATGAACTTATTAAAGAGTCTCTTGAGAAAGAATCGTTTATCAAAATGAAAACATATCTTAATTAATGATATTTGAGAGATAAAGAACACTCTCTTTGGTTGCATAATTTTCTCAGTATTAATTAATAAAAGTCATAAAAAAGAAAAATTTATCTTCATTGTTTTTACCAGTTAATAGGCTCTTTGATTTCAAATGACAAGTTTTGAGAAGTCTGCAACCGATTGTGTAACAATGTGAGTGCGTTTGAGAAGAGCAAGACGGTTAGCACGAACATCAGGTTTTTTATCATTCACCAATACGTTTTCAAAAAATATATCAATCAATTTTCCAAGTGGCGCTAGCACACTGAGTGCAAATGATAAATTTGTTGCATTGATGGGAGCAAGAACCTTTCTTTCTACTTCACAGATTGCATGATAGAGCTGCTTTTCTTCTTTCTCGATAAAGAGCTCAGGATTAATTTCATTCGCTATTGTTGTGCTTTTTTGAAATTCATTTTCAAGAATATTGGCAGTACGTTTTACAGAGGCTACAAAGTTCATTCCATCATGGGTATTGATAAAAGCGATAAGCGATTCGACACGACGTGCAACCAATAAAAAATCATCAGAATCTTTATTTAAAACGGCTTCAAGGGCATCGTAACGAGCGCCTTCCTCTTTTAGATAGATTTTCAAACGGTCATGAAAAAAGAATAACAGATCTGATAAAATATATTCTGTTTTTTCTGGAAGCAGATTCTGCAATTGTGAATTTTCTCTTTGAGAGATTTCATGTTTGTTTTTTTGTTGTAAGAAAAGATTCGTTGCTAACTGAAACAGTGGCATAAGATTGATTTTCCAATCTCGCGAAAGTACAAGCCTAATAATTCCCAATGCTGCTCGTCTTAACGCATAGGGATCTTTTGAGCCCGTTGGTTTTTCATTAATGAGCCAAAAGCCAACGAGCATGTCAATTTTGTCGGCGAGCATAACGGTTATAGCAAGTGGTTCTTGTGGAAGACGATCTGTTGGACCTTGAGGTTTATAATGGTCTTCGATTGCTACAGCTACGCGAGGATTTTCCCCTTGAAGAAGGGCGTATTTTTTCCCCATAACACCTTGTAGTTCAGGAAATTCTCCGACAATTTCTGTTTGCAAATCAGCTTTTGCAAGGATGGCTGCACGTTTTGCTAAAAGAGGATCTGTTTGTATCAAAGGGGCAATTTCTTGTGCGAGTGTAGCAATGCGTTCTACCCTTGCACCTTGCGTACCCAATTTAGCATGAAAAGTTACATTCAAATGATCAAGTCGCGCCATTCTTTGATCGAGAGGTTTTTTTATATCAAGTTCAAATTTTTTTATAGAAGATTCCAATTGTTGAAGATCAGGCAAATCACGCTGATCAGTTTGCCAAAAATGAAGTGCATCGGAAAGACGGGCACGGACAACCTTACTATTTCCTTTCGAAATTTCTTTGCCTTCATCATTTGCAAGAATATTAGAAACGAGAATAAAATGATGAGAAAGTTTTACGTTTTCTCCTTGTTTACGGGTGACAAAACATTTTTGATTGGCTCGAATGGTCAAGCGAATAATTTCTGGAGGAATATCAAGGAATGATTTTTCAAAATCACCCATCAGGATAACAGGCCATTCAACAAGACCAGCAACTTCTTCTAGGAGAGGATTATCTTGAACCAGTTCTAAACCGTTTGCAAAGCAGAGATTTTGGGCATCAGCTAAAATAATATTCTTTCGTCTCTCGGCATCCAGAATGACTTTATGAGTTTCAAGTTGAGTAACATAATCATCAAAGCGGCGCACTTGAAATGGCTTTCCATCACTTAAGAAACGATGACCATAAGTTAAATTATTGCTTTTAAGAGAACCAATTGTAAATGGAATAACATGTGTTTCACCAATTTCTGGTCCGAAAATACAAAGAATGTTTTGTAAAGGTCGAATCCACTTCAAAGTACCACTTTGTGCTGAATCTTTTCCCCAACGCATAGATTTCGGCCACGGAAAGTTGCGGATAATATCCGGTAAAATATCGGCAATAATTTCTTCTGCTGCTCGACCTTTTTTAACAATTTTAGCAATATAAAAATGACCTTTTTTATCATCATGTCCAATATGCGCTTCAGAAATATCGTTTAATCCTGTTGCACGTAGAAAACCATCAATTACATGCTGTGGTGATTTTATACTGGGACCTTTGCGTTCTTCATGGATATCTTTTGAGCGTGTGGAAAGTCCGCGTATGTCCAATGTTAGCCGACGAGGTGTCCAATATTCACGAGCAGCTTCATAGATCAATCCAGCATTCACAAGTTGATCTGTAACAGATTTTTTAAGATCAGCAGCAGCTTTTCGTTGCATACGTGCGGGGATTTCTTCACTGAAAAGTTCAAGAAGAAGATCAGACATTAGGCTTCTCCAGTGTATATTTGTCCAGCTTCTGTGAGTAAGAAGGCTTCCCCACAACGGCGCGCGAGATTACGAACGCGAAGAATGTAATTTTGTCGTTCGGTTACAGAAATAACGCCACGTGCTTGCAAAAGGTTAAAGATATGGCTCGCTTTAATACATTGATCATAGGCAGGAAAAACACAGCGATGGAATACATTTTCTTTATTTGGTTTTCCAGCATCAAGAAGTGCGCTGCATTCGCGTTCTGCATCGATAAAGTGCTGATGGAGCAGTTTTGTATCAGCAAATTCAAAATTATAATATGAGTATTCTTGTTCTGCCTGTAAAAAAATATCTCTATAACTTATTTTGTTTTCTCCCTCCAAACCATTAAAGTTAAGGTCATAGACGTTATCAACCCCTTGGATATACATCGCTAGACGCTCAAGACCGTATGTGAGTTCCCCTGAAACTGGAGCGCATTCAATGCCGCACACTTGTTGAAAATAAGTAAATTGAGAGACTTCCATTCCATCGCACCAACATTCCCATCCGAGCCCCCAAGCACCAAGAGTGGGACTTTCCCAATCATCTTCAACAAAGCGAATATCATGCAGTTTTGTATCAAGCCCGATAGCTTGTAGCGACTTTATATAAAGTTCTTGTAGATTGAGCGGAGAGGGTTTGAGAAGCACTTGGAATTGATAATAGTGTTGTAAACGATTTGGATTCTTACCATATCGGCCATCTGTTGGACGTCGAGAGGGTTGGACATAAGCAACTTTCCAAGGGCGTGGACCTAGAGAGCGTAATGTTGTTGCTGGATGAAAAGTCCCAGCTCCGACTTCCATATCGTAAGGTTGCAAAATTGCACATCCATAGTGTGCCCAATAATTTTGCAAAGTTAAGATTAGTCCCTGAAAAGAACGTTTGGGGTTAAGATGTTCAGGCAGTTTCACGCTTTATACTCTTTATATTGGACTAAACAAAAAACCAAAGTAATTTTAGTTTCTCTATTTATTATTTCATGTGGTTTATGGTTAAGCATCATTTATTGCAAACCAAATTTCAACTTTTCTTGAATTTGTTCAGAATTTTCTGGTTTTCCGTCAATTGCGTGGTTCCATTGAAAGATTGCTTCACGTTTACGTCCAACTTTCCAATAGGCATCCCCTAAATGATCATTCAGTGTTGGGTCCTCAGGTTGTAATCTGACAGCATTTTCTAATATTTGCACTGCTTTATTATATTCTTTTAGTTTATAATAAGCCCATCCTAAAGAATCGAGAATATGACTGTTGTGAGCTTGCAAAGCAGAAGCTTTTTGCAGCATACGGAGCGATTCTTCAAGCTTCTCACCACGTTCCACAAGGGAATAGGCTAAATAATTAAGAACTTGCGGTTGGTTTGGGAAAAATTCAAGTGATTTTCGCAAGTCAATTTCTGCTTTTGGCCATTGCTTTAAACGTTCAAAAGCAATACCACGTTGATAAAAGAGTTTCCAATCGTCCTGCTGAAAGTTTTTTATCTTTGTAATAGCGTAGTCTAGAGTTTTAATGGCCTCAAGAAATTTATTGTCCTGCATATAAAAAGCAACGAGCGTTATCAAAATATTACGATCATTGGGAAATTTTTTATTTAACAATGTGAGTAATTTTATTGCTTCTTTGTAATTGTTGTTATTGGCAAGAAGGAATGCAAGATGAAGTTGTCCATCTTTATAATAAGGAGATTTAGGGGATAAAGCGCGATAAAGTTTAATTGCTTGATGTGGATCGTTCAATTTAGCAGAAATGTGTGCGAGCTGAAACAGTGTTGCGTCATTTTGAGGGTATAATGCGAAAGATAATTGCTTAAAAATACGTGCAATTCGCCCTGAGTTTTTGTAGTTGAGGGCTGTTCCAAAATTATATAATACCTCGGCTGCTCCTTGTTGAGGTGTTTTAATAACTCTCTCTAAGAAAGCATTTTTTTCAATTTTTTCTCGAAAGTTTTTAAGGACTTCGCGACCTGACAACATTTGTTCGCCATGCTGGATTGTTTGAAGAGCTTGGTTGCGCATACTATGGCGCAATTGGAATGAGGCATAGGCTATGATAATACGCTCATAAGTATTAGGAGCGATAAGAGTTCCCTGTTTGTTACTCAGTGCTTTAATGAAATATTTTTTTGCATCCTTTGGCCGTTCTGCAAGGTCGCTCATAAGTGCTAGATGATAAGATATAAAAAGGTCATACCAGACAGGACCTTTGAGTTTCTTAAGATCAGCGATTGCTTGAGATTTTTGTCCAGATCCAAATGTAATCCAAGCGCCGATGAGTTCAGGTATTGGATTATTGGACGTAGGAAGTTCTTTTAATTGGAGAAGAGTCTTGGCATTCTTATAGTCTTTTTTGATGAGACTTTCTACTGACAAAGTTAAGGAAACAAAGGGAGTTATAACATCGTTCTCTTTGAGTTTTTGGGCTTGTTGGACAGCTTCTTTAAAGTTTCCGACCGAGAGCATAGCTTCAAGGAGCTCTTTTTGTGTTTCAATGTTATCAGGTTGATAAACCAGTGCTTGTTTAAAATAATTGATAGCAAGTTCTGTTTTATTTTCATGATTTGCAACCCTTCCAGCTAAATAAGCACCTGTAAATGAGCTTGTATGAGTTGCTGCACTTATTTTACTGTAGGTGGGGGATGGCATCAGCATGATACCCACGATAAAAAGGGCAAAAAGTCGAGATACCGTTGCAGAGCACATGGAGCTAATCCTTTTCAAGATAATCAATTGATGGTGTTGTTTATAAATCATATCTCATTACTTTGTTGAGAAATACTGCGATTCTTGCAAAGAATTCAGTTTACGCGTGAAATACAAAATTCAACAGTCTCAACGAGAGCATTGTAAGCAAGATTTTCATTCATGGGAACAAGAGCATCAATTGCATATTTTCCATAGATGCGTGCTTGTTCTATTGTATCTGTGATACTATCATACTTTTCCATTAAGTGTTGCGCGTGTGCAAAGGATTCATCATTATTATTGCCATCTTCAAGCGCTTTTTTCCAGAAATCTTTTTCTACCATATTCCCACGCTCATATGCGAGAATAACAGGCATTGTGATTTTTCCTTCTCTAAAATCATCCCCTATATTTTTTCCTAAGTTTTGAGCACTACCGCTATAGTCAAGTGCATCATCAATTAATTGGAAAGCTAAACCTAAGGATGTTCCATATTCACGTAATGAAGAACGCTCTTTATTTCCATAGCCAGCAATAATGGGTCCTACTTCAGCGGCTGCTGAAAAAAGTGCTGCTGTTTTTGCATTGATGATTTTGAGATATTCTGAAGGGCTGGTTTTTATATTTTTTGCGGCAGAAAGTTGCATAACTTCTCCTTCAGCAATAATTGCAGCAGCGTTGGCTAGGACAGAGAGCGCTTCTATGGAACCGACATCGACCATCATTTTAAAGGCCTGGCCCAATAGGAAATCACCAACAAGTACACTTGCTTGATTCCCCCAAATCATCCGTGCTGTAGATTTTCCACGTCGTAAATTACTTTCGTCAATCACATCATCGTGTAGTAATGTTGCTGTATGCATAAATTCAACAGCTGTTGCGAGTTTTATATGCCCGTCACTTTGATAACCGAACATATGAGCAGAAGCGAGCGTAATCATTGGGCGTAATCGCTTTCCACCTGATGAAATAAGATGGTTAGAAATTTCAGGGATCATCTCAACCTCTGATTTTGCCATAGAGAGAATAAATTGATTTACGCAATCCATATCTTTTTGAGTAAGATTGACAAGAGATTGAAGAGAAATTTGATTATTTCTTATTTGTTTTAGTTTGATAGCTGCACTCAATGTGTTTACTCCTAGAGTATTGCAATGGACATATATAAAAATTACTTTATTCATTAGCATAAAGGGGGTTTGGTTTTTACTCAAGCTTTTGATGTCGTTTAAAAGTGTTAGCTTGGAATGTTATTGGCAAGAAATGTTCTTTAGCGAGTGTAATCTTATTGTTATGAAATAATAAAAAATTTAAAATAGCAGCTGAATGGCAAAAATGCAGTTTATAAAGATGAACATTAGGCTTTTAAATGAATAAAGCAGCGAATCAAATTGGTGAAACAATTGACAGTTTTCACCGCGGAAAATTTTATTTGGTTCAACCCCATAAATATGGTCATCGTTCTGGAATGGATGCGATGTTATTAGCTAGTTTGGTTCCAAGTGATTTAAAGGGCAAGGTTGTTGATTTAGGGGCAGGTGCTGGAGCTGCAGGGTTGGCTGTTGCTTCGCGTTGTCTGAAAGTTCATGTTACCTTAGTTGAACGTTCAGCTTTTATGGTATCTTACGCTCAAAAAACGCTTATGCTAAAACAAAATAAACAATTTGCTAGCCGAATTTGTTTGCTAGAAGCAGATGTTACCTTCAAAGGGAATGCCCGTATAAGAGCAGGTTTGATAGATAATAGCTTTGATTTTGCGATTATGAATCCACCTTTTAATAATCCCACCGATCGTAAGACACCTGATAAACAAAAATCTGAAGCACATGTTATGTCTGAAGCGATGTTTGATAACTGGTTGCGGAGTGCAGCAGCCATTGTTAAGCCAGGTGGATACTTAGGGCTCATTGCGCGTCCACAATCGCTGAAAGATATCTTGCGTGCTTTAGAAGGACGTTTTGGTGGTATTTGTATAATTCCTGTGCATGCACGTGCGAAAACAGCAGCAATTCGTCTTTTATTTTACGCAAAACGAGGAAGCAGAGCAGCTTTATCTGTTTTGCCGGCATTGATTATACATGAAGGTAATGACCATACTTTTTCATCACGGGTTGATGCAATTAATAATGGATATATAAGCTTGTGGGAACTTTTCTAATAGTATCTTGTGTTTTTTAGTTTATTATTTAGAGTCCAAACTTTGTTATTAGGGAGGTTTGACTTTGGGTGAAGTTATATTTCTGCTTGTAATGTGGGGATTGATTGGCGCTTTTGGATATTATCGCGTTCTTCCTTTTTGTTGTCCTTTCCTATTTAATTGTTCTTAATTTATAAGGAGATTTTGTTTTGATGGATTTTATTAAAAGTTTTATTCCACGCCGTTTTTCTTCCGATAAACTTGAAATTCCTGTGGTGCGCCTTCAAGGAGCAATTATGGATTCATCAGCGTCTATATCTCGTACTCTTTCCCTCAGTAGGTGTGCAAATCTTTTAGAGAAGGCTTTCGGACACAAAAAGTCACCGGCTGTTGCACTTATTATTAATTCTCCTGGTGGTTCACCTGTACAGTCGCGTTTTATCTTCAAGCGTATTCGTGATTTGGCAGAAGAAAAAAATAAAAAGGTTCTTGTGTTTATTGAAGATATTGCAGCATCCGGTGGTTATATGATTGCTTGTGCGGGGGATGAAATTTTTGCAGATCCTTCTTCAATTGTTGGTTCCATTGGAGTGGTTTCAGCTTCCTTTGGTTTTCCGGAACTTTTGAAAAAAATTGGTATCGAACGGCGTGTCTACACAGCAGGAAAGAACAAAGTTACATTAGATCCATTTCAGCCAGAAAAAAAGGCGGATATTGAGCATTTGAAATCTCTCCAACTTGAAGTGCATCAAACTTTTATCGATTTGGTTAAAGAACGGCGTGCTGAAAAATTATCAGATGATTCGAATCTCTTTACAGGAATGTTTTGGAGTGGAAAACAAAGCGTTGAGCTTGGTCTTGTTGATGGATTGAATGATGTACGTTCTGTTATTAAAGAGCGCTTTGGTAATGATGCAAAACTTCGACTTATTACGCCTCCAAAAAGTTTTTTAGGACCTAAAACGCCTTCAGGAGTGACGGCACATACGGTTTATACAGTCATTGATAGTGCATTGATGGCAGCAGAAGAGCGAGCACTTTGGCAGCGTTATGGTTTGTGATGGAAAGGATCATTCAAGCCAGAGAGATTTTTATCTAAAAACAGATGCTAGAAGAAAAAAGGCTTGAAATGATACGAATGAGAACATGTCGTTTGTTTTGTATGAGAACTCTTTATATTTATTGTTTTTTAGAAAACGATTAAGAATATTCCAAGCTGTTTATAGGGCTAGTGCTAAAAGTGTGGATAAAAGGGGGGAATTTGTAAAAGAACCCTATACAGGTTAATATTACGTCATATGATGCCAAATGTACAAGCTTCGTTCCAAAGACATTCCTATTTATTTACACCTATTAAATTGAATTTAGCTCTACATGTTGTGGGGCAACGTGCTGATGGGTATCATTTAATAGAAAGTTTGGTTTATTTTAGTCTTAGCGGTGATTGTCTACACTATGCACCTTGTGAAAATAATCAGTTTGTTTTGACGGGGCCGTTTGCAAAAGGACTTGTTTCTCATTTAGATAATTTGGTTATTCGCGCACGGGACTTTATGCATAAGACTTTTCCGGAATGTGCTCAACCTGCTTTTTTTCGGCTTGTAAAAACATTACCTGTTGCTTCAGGCATTGGTGGCGGCTCAGGTGATGCAGCTGGGGTTATCAGCATGTTGCGTCAACAGTGGAATCTTGATTGCCCTTACGAAGAATTAGCAAAAAAGAGCTTAGTTCTTGGTGCTGATGTTCCCATGTGCCTTTGTGCATTAGAATATCAGCAGCCGCTTTTGGTCAAAGGAATTGGTCAAGAGATGATACAAATAAAAGGAGCCTGTTCTCTTGCAATAGTATTGGTTAATCATGGACAAGAGATTTCAACACCAACTGTTTTTAAAGCGTTAGAGAAGCGTCATAATCCTTCTTTAAAAATTAATACAGACGCTTTAAAAAGTGTTGATTCATTGGTTAAAGCTTTACAAGAAACGCGTAATGATCTTTTTTCTCCTGCATTAAAAATAGCACCTCAGTTAGCTGAAGTGTTATCTATATTAGATGAATGTGGGGCTCTTTTTTCCCGTATGTCTGGAACGGGAGCAACTTGCTTTGGCATTTTTAAAAATAAACAAACGGCGCAACAAGCAGCTCTTTTTATCAAATCAATGCACCCAAATTGGTTTGTAAAACCTATCATGACTTTAGGAAATATTTGATAAATAAATATAAAAGCTTTTATTTCATCATGATTTTATTATACATAATGAAAGAGGGAACCAAAGAAATGTGTTTTTTATCTTTTGTGTAAGAGTTCGCAGAATATTTGAAGAGCCATTTAAAACTGTAATGCTTGCAAAAAATGATCAGGCTACAGAAATAGATGTATGTTTGTTGTATGTGTGATTTATCAAAGATGTTTAATTTGCCGCTTCAACCAAATTTTTCGTGCGAATTGGATTTGCAAAAACAGGGTTTTTTTCATATAGCAGGTGTTGATGAAGTAGGACGGGGGCCTCTCGCTGGACCTGTGGTAACAGCAGCCGTTATCTTGGATAGAGATCGTATTCCTAATGGGTTAAATGATTCAAAAAAACTTTCTTTTTTCCAACGAAATAGACTTTATCATGAAATTTTGCAAAGTGCATTAGCGGTTTCAGTCGCCAGTCTTTGTGCTCGTACAATTGATCAATCTAATATTAGAAAAGCAACTTTAGAAGCAATGCGTCGCTGTATTATAGGATTAGCCATTCCAGCCCACTATGTCCTTGTTGATGGGCGTGATATTCCTTCTGAGTTGTCTTGTCCTGCAATGGCGTTGATTAAGGGCGATCAGCGTTCAGTTTCAATTGCAGCCGCATCTATTATTGCGAAAGTAACGCGTGATCGGATGATGGAATGTGCAGGACAAGTTTATAAAGGGTATGGTTTAGAGAAGCATGTAGGTTATGCAACGCTAGCGCATCGTACAGCTCTTGATAAATATGGACCAGTTATAGGGTTACATCGTTATAGTTTTGCACCACTAAAAGAGTGTAAAAAAGGTAATTAAAATCAGTGACTTATTACAAGAGTAAGGGGTTTTATAATCATTGATTCTATTATGTTTTTTGAGTGTCTATCCCTAACCTTTTTGAAGCTTTTTTATCACTTATTCCTATCTATTTTTTCCAGATATAGAATCAGATATTTCTAACATGGGCTTAACTCTTATTTGTTATTAACCGTATAGCGATAATATACGACAAGGGGCGGTAATGGCAATTGTGAGTTTTAAACATAAGGGCTTAAAATTATTTTGTACAACAGGTTCCACAAAAGCTATTTGACCAGATCATGTAAAAAAATTCGCGTTATCTTAACGGTTTTAACAAGTGCTACTACGCTTGAAATATTGAGAGAGCCTGCCTTTAAAATGCACCATCTTAAAGGTGAACTTATAGAGTACTGTTCTATATGGGTGAATGGAAATTGGCGTGCTACTTTTCGCTTTATAGGAACAGATGTGGAGCTTGTTGATTATCAAGATTACCATTGAAGAAAGGAATGAAAAAAAATGATGCACAACCCCGCACATCCGGGTAAAGTTCTGAAAGTAGCTTTCTTAGAAGAAATGGGGATAACAATACAAAAATTAGCTGATCATGTCCATATGACAAGAGCTTCTTTATCAAGAGTGATTAACGGACATGCTTCTATAAGTACCGAGCTTGCTGTTAAATTAGAATTAGCTGGTTTTAGTAAAGCAAAATTTTGGTTGGATATGCAAACAAACTATAATTTATGGCAAACAATGCAACAGGCACAACCACCTATTTCTCCTCTGGTTTCTGATACATCTCAAACGCCGCTTTGATTTCGTTAATAATTTTGATAGCAATTTAGTTTGTTAAGCGGTGCTTTGTGAGGCTAACTTTTTTGGAGCTTTTTGATTGCTTCAAGGGAAAGTTTTTACGGTCTGCACTCTTTATATCAAGGGATGCCATTTTATCTTCGGTACAACCAAAAAGCGCTTTCATTTGTGAAACCGTAGCACCAGCATTGGCAGTATGTTTTGCTGCTAACTTTTGCAATCCGTGCGCTGATTTTTTAATACCCGCCGCATTACATGCTTCACGAAAGAGGTTGCCAAAACTTTCTTTGATAAGCTTATTTCCACCTTTACCACAAAAGAATGTTTCATCACCTATGGGAGCAATTTTAAGGGTTGCCTCTAGTTCTGGTAAAACAAGCCCGTATAAAGAAGAACGTTAATCCAGACGCGTTCATGTGTACCATGTGACCAACGGTGATAATATTTGTCTATGTCCTATTCTAGCCAAGGCAGTAATCCCTCGTTGTTAAGAGATTTTGGTGCTTTTATATTAAAGGCAGGATTTTTATTTAAAAGGGCATTATCAACCGCCCAATTAAAGAGACCGTTTAAAGAGGTCAAAAAATGTTTTGCTGCTGCGAGAGTATGTCGCCTTCTGTCTACGGCGTCAAGGATATGGTGTCTTTCTATACTTTTATATGCACGATCAGCAATATGTTTAGAAACATTATTCAGAATTCGATATTTAACTTTTTTAGTAGATTCTGATTGATTATGCCATTGCATGCTTTGTAAATACTGATGCAATAACCAATTGAAAGAGCCTTTTGTAAGTCTGGTTATTTTCTTGGAGATGCCATTTTGCACTTATTTAATAGCCAGTGTATATTTGCTCTGATGGAAATCAAAGGACTGTCATAAATTTTAGCATTTCTATAAATTTTAGCTTTTCCACTAATAAATGTAGCACCGGAAACTTGTGCATTGGCAAAAACACATGCGTTTTCATAAATATCAGAAATGTTATCAATATAAGCATCACCAAAAACCTTGGCATAACCATAGACTTTTGCATCATCACCTACCCAGCAATTACCATCATGACTTAGGTTGTCTTTTTTTGTATAAAGCCCGCCAAGATCACCTGCTTTAACAGCATCAAAATCCCTTAAAGCACGAATTCGGTGAAGAGTTTTTCCATCAACCTCAGTTATTTCATCAGTCAGTTCATATTTATTTTCCATGGTTTATTTCCTTGATTTGCGTACAATCCACCCGTAGCGTGAATCATGCATTATTTAAAAGTTGTTAGGAATGGGGAGAGGGCTAGAGGTTGTAAATGCCCCCCATATGTAAAAAGTTTGTAAGTTTATTTTTTAAAATGTGCTTAATTTCATATTTCCAATCAGACAATTGAGTGAGAGCTAATGCGAGTTGTCCTCTATGACACATGTATACATTGGCTTCAAAACAGGTGATTGCAACGCGCTTTTTTAAAAAAATTTGATATAATTTGTTTATTGCACAAGAATTATTCTTGAGAGTTGTATTTTGATAATCTTCAAAAAGGCGGTCATAATCTTTTTGTGTTTTCAAATTTCTTCGTTTTTCAGAAGCAATTCCAAGTTCAGGCATATGCATATATTCAATATCAATGTTGCTTACAGCTTTCTCTAATTGTCTTTTCGAAAATCCGAGGTTTCTACTTATTGAATTTTTACGAACATCACACAAAAGTTTAATATTATTTTTGATCAGTTGATTGAGATAGTCCTCAGAGGATTTTCTTTCATAGCCAATGGTAAAAAAATAAAGCTCTCATCTTTAGCAGGCTGTATGATGATATTTTTGATGTTACACACATTTAATTTCCTTAGTAAATGGGTGGGGGCTCTATGAGCGCCTCTTTCCAAAAGGATAAATCCTCTAGTGATTATCATAGTGTTGTGGAACAATCAGGCATCAAAGCGGGTGATGGCGGCTTTAAGATCAACGTTAAAGATAAAACAACGCTGACCGGAGGCATCATTGCCAGCACCGCGCCGGCAGATAAAAACAGCCTGACCACAGGAAGCATTAGTACCAGTGATATCAGCAACAGTGCGCATGCTCAAGCTAGCAGCCAAGGGTTTAGCATTTCTGGGAATGACACGATAAAAAACATTGCCAAAAATGCTTTAAGTCACGGCAAAGCCCATAATGGAGCGGAAGGATATACAAATCCGCTATCAGCGGTGCACCATCATCCTCACTGATACAACTGGACAGAGGGCGATGGGGCAAGATGCTGGACAAATCATTGGCTCTCTCTCTCAACCACAACACCGCAGCAGTCCACCAGGGCTGTCGCACCGATAGATGCCATATTGCTTGAGGGCATCGTTCATAATCGCTTAGACATGATCAATGATTTATCGGATGAAGGTCTTGGATACTGGGACAAAGTGCGCGAAATGACAAATGTCAAAGAGCATCCAGTAGGTGAGGTTGAGCATGATGAAAATGGCAATGTCCTCTATTTAACTGATGAAAATGGAGAACCTATATAAAGACAGTGATGGAGAATATATTACTCTGTATCACTTTTTAAAAGCTGAAGATGAGCAGCCAGCATTTACAAGTTGGTTCTGATGGCAACAGGCGTATGTTCTAAAATGGCATTTTTAACACATCCGATGATGCTGCGTGTTATGCTGTCCAATTTGCTGACAATGATCATGGTCCCCTTTATTTTACATACTTCCCACAAGCTAAAGACTGGGAAGTGGAAATAGGGATAGCGATTTTTCAGAAGCTTCTGGAAAGTAAACTTTTTTTGATTGACCAATTCAACCAAGAAATTTCAGGATACAATGTATCTTTATGGCAATACAGGATTGCATATTGATGCCCATAGTTGTGGCAGTTTGACAGGCTTTAATATGCTGAATTCTTTCAAACAAGAAGGTATGCACGGGATAGCCGACAACACGAATATCAATTTCTATAGACCAGCCTTTAATGTTTTAGTTGCATCTGGTCTGTTAGGTTATGTGAGTGATGGCAAACAAACTACTATTGGCTTTGATGGGAATAGATATGACTTTGTAAGCAGAATTATTGGTGTATACCTACGAGACAATACCTGCTGGTAGTAACGTTTGGAAAGAATGATTGAGAGTGGCTACAAATCCCATAAGTTCCCATACCTGTCTTGGAGATGCGGGCCAAGCATGTCGGTATATTTACGGCTCATCCAATCGAGTACAAGTCCTTTTAAGGAGGAACAAATGAAACAAACTCTAAAATTATTAAGCGCTGTAACTTTGTTCAGTATAGCCGGATGTCAATTTAACAAACCTCCTCTAGGAGAGGTGACAGCGTGGAAGAAACTAGGAGCAGATTTTACAGAGGTAGGAAAAGCCTTGTTAGAATGTGGAATGCCAACACCTTATTATACCGATCCAGAAAGCAGAAAGCTAAGTAACAATGCATGGGCAACAATTCATGCGTGTATGGTTCAATCAAGTTTCCATTATGAAAATGAACATGAGGGAGGATGGTGTTATACTTTTAGAGACGAAAACCTTCCCATTTGTCGTCCAGGCACTGTCATACCACAGCGAAGTGTCAAGAAGCGCTTAAATAGCCCTTATTGTAAAAAGCATTCAGAACAACTTGAATGCAAACCTTAGGTCTTGCTTCAGCAGAGAAAGCCTTGAATTTACACCAAATAAAGCTCTAGGTTGATGAGCTTGAGAAAGCCTTGTCCGTCCTTACGTGACAAGGTTTTTTTTATGCCGCGTCGTTATAACGTTGCTGCTTTGCTTGCTCGATGACATTGATAAGATCTGATTGCAACCAACGCGATAAAAAACCAAATTTTAAAGGTTTTGGGAGAGAGCCATTGGTTACATGACGGCGGAATGTTGAAACACTCATATGAAGCAATTTTGCACTTTCACGGTCTGTTAAAAGAATATCATTTTCTGTCATAATAATTTCCTTTCACTATAAAAAAATGGTAACAAATCATAAGCATTTATTAACCATATTTTTGTTCATTTTTGAAGGTATTTTATTTATAGAAAACAATATTTTATCATATTTTTTCTGATGTGATAATTGATGTGATAAATTATGACTCTTATTGAGAAAGAATGAGAGACAAGAGAGTTAAAGTTATCCACAGATAATGGGGTTATTCACCCCATATCTTAAGATTGACCGGTGACATAAGCCGCCCATTTATCCATATAAACACGGCGCTGTTCTAGATAATCAGTACGACGATAGGCACGCTCTACTTGCCCTCCTACTGTATGACTTAGAATGGTTTCAGCGACCTCATAAGGGGCATTGGTTGTTTCTGCTAGCCAATCGCGTAAACTAGAGCGAAAACCATGGGGACAAGTTTCAATTTTATTTTTTCTCATATACGCTGCCATCATCGTATGTGAAAGAGGACCACGACCGGTAAGTGAAAAGATGAAATCACTTTTAGAGATACAGCGGGCTTGTTCAATTACTTTTATTGCTTCAGATGATAGGGGCACGCGAAACTCTGTTGTGGCATCATGCTTGCCTTTCATATTTTCAGCAGGGATTGTCCAGATATCATCTTCAATCTGATCTTCACGAATATGACGCAAAGGATTGCTACGAACCCCTGTAAGGATAAGCAGACGCAAAGCTAAATGTTTTATAGTTGTTGTTTTGCAGAGAAATTGGTAAAAAGCCGGCACATCTCTCCAATCCATTGCAGGTAAGTTTTTGATTTTATGGCGTTGTTTACCTAAGAGCGCGCGTGCTTTTTCTGTTACTTATAAATCAACATTCAATCCTAATGCAGCCGCATGTTTGAGACAAAGGTTGAGACGAATAAGAGCTCTATTAGCTGTTCCAGCTTTTGTATGCCAAATAGGGGCAAGAACATTGCGTATCTCTGTTTGTGTAATCTCAGAAACGGGAAGACAGCCTAGTTTAGGGAGAATATGAAGGCGTAATGGTAAAAACCAATCCTCATCTTTACCATCATTTTTTAATTCAGCTTTACGACTTTCAAAAGCATCCAACGCGATATCTTTTAAATAATGGAGATTACTTATTGCCTCACGCTTTTGTTTTTCACGTTCTTTAATAGGGGCACGCCCTTCACGAAGAACAGAACGCCACCCAGTTGCCAATTCACGAGCTTGTTTTAAAGAAACATCTCGCAACGCTCCCAAGCCCATTTCACGACGCCGACCATGAATGGTACAACGGTAAATCCATTGAGCACCTCCATCTTTACGCTTATGAAGTAACAAGCCGGCACCATCATTATATTTACCAGCTCGTGGGTGTTGCGACAGTCCTTGCATTAAGACGGTTCATAAGAGCCATTTTTAGTCCTTTCTTCTATAGTTTTTACCCATACGCCAGCCCCGCTTGTGATGTGCAAGCAAGCGGTTTTGATTGATTCAAGATAAACAGATTTAAAATGAGAGAATCCTACAGTATTAGTTTTTTCATTCAATATGAAAACAAAAAGTTATCCTTATAAATCAATGTGATGTAGCAGGATGAAGATGTTTATGCAAAGAATCTAAAAGTTTTTTTGCGAGTGTTTGAATAAGTCCTTTGTTTTTCTGAATTTTAGATACAAAATACTATTGCTAAAGTACTAAAAGTAGATCATGCTGGTAAATAGATGAGACTTTGATGATGGCGCTTGGTTTTAAAAAAGGCAATATTTGATTTCACTGTTTGCGCTGGCATTGATTTTGCAATAACAGATAATAGTTTATTGTATGCAGAATACTGTTATTTAGATTTTGATAAAAAGAAATTTATAAAGAATATTATCATTAACAGTTATGCGAAACTTTAATGAAAATGAATCCAACTTTAATACACATAATTTTAGTGTGATTTAGTTTACAAATGCTCATTGAATGCAAAATTAAAAGTTTAAGAAGCCTTATTTTCAAAAATTCTTTATTTTTTTGTGAGTGTGTCATTTTTGCTACAGATCTTTCAAAAAAGATGCTCTATATACATTTCATTTTGGATATTTGGAGAGATTTTATGAATACGAAACGTTTAATAACAGCGTCTATTTTTTCTTTAATTTCAGCGTCTACAGCACTAGCTGCTGATGTTATAATTCCTCATCAGCCAGCATCATCGACTTCTTCTACCATTATCGCGCCTACTTTTTCATGGACAGGTCTTTATTTAGGTGTTCAAGCGGGTGGTTTTTCGAGCAAAGCTGATATGGCTCTTGTTGGTCAAGAAAATAGTTTACCACTGGATAAAGAGTTCTCTCCTAAACTTTCAGGTTTTGCAGGTGGTTTTTATGCAGGTTCTAATATTGATCTCGGTGACAACTTTATTTTTGGCATCGATACGGATTTAATGATATCTGGAAAAAAACACACAAAGACCATTACCATAGGTGCAGCTGATAACACTACAGTAGAAAATGCAGTCGTAAGATCTCGCAGATCCGCAGAAGGTGTAACCACAACAGGAGTGTCACCAGTAGCAGGGCCCCTAACGTCAAATACACCAATACAATCAACTGTCCAAGCGCAATCTACGCGGGAAAATTTAAGTCAACAACCAAATCCAGGCGTAAGCCAATCAGGGAAAACAGCAACAACTGGCAATCCTAATTCTACAACAGTACAAGAAACAGTGAAAGTGGAAGGAAAAACATTAGGAGTTTCAAACCCAACATCAGCATCGTTAGCTGGACAACGAGGGCCCTCTAAGCCAGTGACAAAACCACAAACAGGCGCAGAAACAGCAACAATTTCTACATCTAGACAACCCTCCTCCAGCACAGAGACAGGAACACTGGTCCAGTCAGGGCTTTCGTTAGGAAGATCAGATACAGGAGAACAATTATTAAGAGTTGAGACAAAAAGAGCAGATGCGCCTGCAAAATCTGCAGAAACAACATCTATATTAGCCGGATCTTCACAAGTACAATCCATCTCAGCTACACCAGCAGTACAGTCAGCGGTGGCGGTACCTGCAAAATCAGTTGTAACAAAACTAACATTCTCTACCCCATCAACGGGAACAGAAGCAAGTCAGCCAGCGGTAAAAGCACTTGCATCGGAACAAGCATCATTAAAAGAAAGAACAGTACCGAGTTCATCACTTGTCCTCGCGAGATCAGGGTCATCCTCTGAATCAGCAAAAGCTTCTAATGGAACAAGCGGAGCCCAACAGGGAGGTCATCATAGTACTCATCATGGTAGCGGAAATGCTAATCCGCATGGTGCACCTCATGCAGCTGGGCATGGCTCTGGCGCTCATGCGCATGGTGCTAATCCACATGCTTCTAGTTCTCATGGTGGACGGAATATGGCTGGACACGGTGCACAAAGTACACAAGTGGTGGATAAGAACGATTCCAGTGTGTATGGTATAGAACAAATAAAAAAGATGGCTTCTGAACTTGGTCTTGATCAAGAGTATGAAGTTGAAACGTTAAGTCATACTTTCAAACAAAATTGGGGTGGTGCTACACGGGTACGTATTGGTTTTGCTGCTGATCGCTTTATGCCTTATCTTGCTGGTGGTATTGCTTATGGGCAATTCCAAGACACTGTATCAATATCCGTTAAGGATGAGGATGGAAGAGTCGTTTCTTCTAAGAACTTAGCTGATGAAACAAAAACCATGATTGGTTACACACTTGGTGGTGGCGTTGATTTCTCGCTTCTGGATAATGTGATTGTACGTGCAGAATATCGTTACTCTGATTTTGGTAAAAAGAAATTTGCAAAGGAAAAACTTGAAGTTAACTACAAAACCAATGATTTCCGTGTTGGTGTAGCTTATAAATTCTAATTTTTTAAAGAGTAAATTTCTAAGAGGCTCCACTGTCAGTGGAGCCTTTATTTTTTAAAAGATCACTTTTTGGTTTCTTTTCTTGTGAATTTCATGATAAAGCCCATAGAGTGTGATGATATATTTTCCTGATCGCTGCTTAATACGAATGATAAGCTCGGCTTTCCCTATAGATAAAAACCAGAGTTGCAGGGTTCAGGGAAGTTATGCAAAAATGAAATCGTAAAAGTGGACAGGGATATTTCACAATGGCTGTGAAAAATGAAACAATAGATTATTCAAAAACTCTTTATCTCCCACAGACAAATTTTCCTATGCGTGCAGGGCTTCCGCAAAAAGAGCTTGAATTGATGGCGCGTTGGGAAGATATGGGGCTTTATGCGCAATTGCGCCAACAAGCAAAAGATCGTCCATTTTATATTCTTCATGATGGTCCACCTTATGCAAATGGTCATATTCATATCGGGCATGCTTTAAACAAAGTTCTAAAGGATGTGGTTGTCCGGTCATTCCAAATGCGCGGTTTTAATGCAAATTATGTACCTGGTTGGGATTGCCATGGGCTTCCAATTGAATGGAAAATTGAAGAAAAATATCGAGCACAAGGAAAAAATAAGGATGAGGTACCTCTTAACGAGTTTCGTCAAGAATGCCGTGAATTTGCACAGCATTGGGTAACCGTTCAAAGTGAAGAATTTAAACGCCTTGGTGTTGTGGGAGATTTTAACACGCCTTATACTACAATGGCTTTTCATGCAGAAGCGCGCATTGCCAGTGAATTGATAAAATTTGCTATGTCAGATCAGATTTATCGTGGTTCCAAGCCAGTGATGTGGTCTGTTGTGGAGCGTACGGCTTTGGCAGAGGCTGAGATTGAATATCATGATCATGAATCAGAGGTGCTTTGGGTTAAGTTTCCTGTTTTTGAAGCAAATTCTGATGATTTATATGGTGCTCATGTCGTCATTTGGACAACAACACCGTGGACAATTCCAAGCAATCGTGCAGTGAGTTATTCTTCGCAGATTTCTTATAGTATTTACGAAGTTGAAAGTGCTGAAAATGATTTTGGTCCTCAAGTGGGAGAAAAGCTTCTTTTTGCAGACGCTTTAGCGATGAGTTGTGGAGAAAAAGCCAAACTTGTTTTGAAGCGTTTGCGTGTTATTTCTTCTGAAGAGTTGAAAGCTCTTGTTCTTTCTCATCCACTCAAAGGTTTAGCTGGAGGGTATAATTATAAAATTCCATTGCTTGATGGTTCGCACGTAACAGAGAGTGCTGGTACAGGTTTTGTCCATACAGCACCAAGCCATGGGCGTGAGGACTTTGAAATTTGGAATGATTATAAGTCCTTACTGGAGCAAGCGGGGATTGATTCATCTATACCGTTTCCTGTTGATGATGCAGGGTTCTATACGAAAGATGTTCCAGGTTTAGGACCAGATCGTGAAGGAGGACCTGCACGTGTTATTGATGATAATGGAAAAATGGGTGACGCCAATAAAGAGGTCATTAACGCTTTAATTAAAGCAGATCGATTGTTTGCACGGGGGCGTTTAAAGCATTCCTATCCCCATAGTTGGCGTTCAAAAAAACCCGTTATTTTTCGCAATACACCACAATGGTTTATTTCAATGGATAAAGATTTTGGGGATGGTTCAACTTTACGTAGTCGGGCTTTGGAAGCTGTTTCAAAAACGCGTTTTGTGCCATCTTCTGGACAAAACCGCCTAGCTTCTATGATAGAGGATCGTCCTGATTGGGTTCTTTCTCGTCAGCGTTCTTGGGGGGTTCCTATTTGTATTTTTGCGAATGAGGATGGTGTTATTCTAAAAGATGAAGGTGTGAACGAGCGTATTTTACGGGCTTTTGAAGCAGAAGGGGCAGATGCATGGTTTGCTGAAGGAGCACGTGAACGTTTTTTAGGTGAGCGTGCACATGAGCCTTGGGTACAGGTTTATGATATTTTGGATGTTTGGTTTGATTCTGGAGCAAGCCATAGCTTTGTGTTAGAAGATCGGGCTGATTTGAAATGGCCTGCTGATGTTTATTTTGAAGGTTCAGATCAACATCGCGGATGGTTCCAATCTTCTCTTTTGGAAAGCTGTGGTACGCGTGCTTGTTCTCCCTATAAAGCCGTGATCACACACGGTTTTACTTTGGATGAGAATGGTAAGAAAATGTCTAAATCTTTAGGCAATACGGTTGTTCCGCAAGAGATCATTAAAACATCTGGAGCTGATATTTTTCGTCTCTGGGTTATGACAACCGATTATTGGGAAGATCAGCGTTTAGGCAAAAAAATTCTTCAAACAAATGTGGATTCATATCGTAAACTACGCAATGCAATTCGTTGGATGCTAGGAACTCTAGCACATGATGATGGGGAAGAAATATCTTATGGTGCACTGCCGGATCTTGAAAAATTTATATTGCATAGGCTTTTTGAACTTGATCAGTTGATTAATCGCGCTTACGATGAATTTGATTTTAAAAAGATTATGCGTGCATTATTGGATTTTTCAATCATTGAGTTATCGGCATTTTATTTTGATATCCGCAAGGATTCTCTTTATTGTGATGCGCCTTCATCAAAAAAACGCAAGGCCTCCTTGCAGGTTGTCCGTGAGATTTTTGAGCGTATGGTAACATGGCTTTCTCCAATGTTGCCTTTTACTATGGAGGAAGCTTGGTTAGAGCGTTATCCAGAAAGCCAATCGGTGCATTTGGAACAATTTCGCTCTGTACCAGAAGAATGGCAAAACCAATCTTTGGCTGAGCGTTGGAAAAAAATTCGGCAGGTCCGTAAAGTTGTGACAGGTGCTTTAGAGCTTGAACGTGCTAATAAGCGTATTGGATCCTCTTTGGAAGCTGCGCCTATTGTTTTTATTTCCAATCTGGTTTTACGAGAAGCATTAGAAAATGTGGATATGGCGGAGATCTGTATTACCAGTGCACTCACAATTAGGCAGGACACGATACCTTCCGATGCTTTTACTTTGAATGATGTTGAAGGTGTTGGTGTATATCCAGAGAAGGCATTAGGAAAAAAATGTGCTCGATCATGGCGTTATACACAAGATGTTGGGAGTGATCCAGCTTATCCGGATGTATCTGCTCGTGATGCAGCTGCTTTGCGGGAACTACAGATTCTTGGTAAGATTTAAAATTTTAAATCAAGGGAAAGGAGTACAAGTATATTTCTCATATTGATGAATATAGTTTTTTGTGGTACAAAGTAAATTCCGTTGTTTTTTCTGCAGGGGGGAAATTTGTGTATGGACCGTTCTCTCATAAATAACGGGAATATTAATCAGCCATATACTTAGGAAATGGAATAGGCAGTGAGAAAACGTGAAGTAAAAATATTTCCAATAGGAATTTTAGGGATGTGCTTTGTTCTAACGGGATGCAATTTATCCGCTCCTACCTATGGTACCAATAAACCGGTTTCGATACAGTTTTTTGAAGATGTTGCTAATATTACTTCATTAACACCAACAAATAATAGCAGCCAGATTGTTATGAAACCTCATCCAAAACTTGTAATACCAAGCCCTAGTTCACGCAGATTTTTGCCGGTACCACAACAAGATAGATCTGTCAATGAAATGGCAGCATCGAAGAAGAATCAAGGAAATACTCCTTTTCCTCATAAAGGATCGTCAGTTAATGGCGCTGGTTCAGAAAACCCTTCACAGTTGAATGCGAAGCAACGACAGGAATATTTACGTCGTCAGAGAGCACAAGTTGGAAGTTCAAAATACCGTCGCTATCTCACTGAACCACCTTTAAGTTATCGCCAACCGGCAAAAACCGCACCTATTGGTCGATAAGGGAAAGACAAAATATTTAAAGTAAAGTATTTTTCCAATTACTTATGATACTAAGCTCTCATTCACGCACAGTTATAATGCTGTTGGAGGAGGGATGTTATTCTCATGAAATAGCAATATGACAACAGCATCGAGAGAGTCCTTATGCATTTCCTAACAAGAAATATTTCTCAAGTTCATTTTGCAACATCGTTCATGTGGATAGTATAACGTAAAATCTATTGTGCTCCACTATCTTGATGCTTAGGAAGGAGAAAGCTGATACCATCATTTTATTTTCCAGACTCCAGTTGCGACAATTCTTGCATTTGAGGGCCTTCATAAGAGACATTTTTAGTCTTTTGTAAAACGTTCTTTATACAGACGATAATCTCGCTTATGATGTGCAAGAAAGTGATTTTTATTGCTTCAATGTAATTTGAAAGAGAGTATATCTACGATATGTTGGAATTTATATTTTATTATACAAAATAATGAATTATTCTTATGAATGAATGTATCATCTAATAGAAGCAATATGCATGATTAAAAGAGAGAAAAATGCTTCGAAATAGCTTTTACTACATATGTCAGAAGAATTAATAGTTTTTTAAGAGTGAAAGTTATGGAAGAAGAATTGTTTTTAGTATCGCTTTTGTACAAAAAAATCTTTAAGTAATTGAGCAGCTTCTTTTTCTTTAAAACCAGAATAAATCTCAGGTTTGTGATGACAGGTTGGTTGCTGATAAAAACGTGGACCATTTTCTATAGCACCCCCTTTGGGATCATTTGTTGCGTAATAGAGACGACGTATGCGTGCAAATGAAATGGCAGCAGCACACATAGCACAAGGCTCAAGTGTTACATAAAGATCGCAATCAGGAAGCCTTTCGTTTTGCAATGTTTCGCAAGCCATACGGATTGCGCGTATTTCTGCGTGTCCTGTAGGGTCATATGCAGATTTTATAAAGTTACCAGCGCGTGCAATGATAGCTTTTCCACGTGTAATGACAGCACCTACGGGAACTTCATCTTTTTTTGCAGCCTCTTGTGCTTCTAAAAGGGCTATTTCCATGGGCGTCAAAGTCATAATATTCTTTCTACTGAAGGTATAGAAAATCTAAAGGTTATCTCGATAAGGAATGCTATAGAATGAATAATTTATTACGCTTTTATAATGAAAAGAATACCTCTATTTTTTTTAAGAGTTTAAAACAAACTTGCAAGTCGGCAGATACATTATTGTCGTTAAAGGATAGAAAATGATAAATGATTATGCTACTTCATTTTTCAGGATAAGCGGTATGGTGCATGTGAATAATTTTCTGAACATACTTGCAAAGATTGGTTTGAAACGCAAATGAATGAAAATAATGAGAGTGAACGAATTGCTAAAAGGTTAGCGCGTGCTGGTATTGCTTCGCGTCGAGATGCAGAAATGATGATTGTTGCAGGTCGTATTTCTGTGAATGGTAAAGTCGTGACAACGCCTGCTTGTAATGTTAGCCGCTCTGATGTTATTAAAGTTGATGGCAAACCTTTACCTCCTATAGAACGAACGCGTTTATGGCTTTACCATAAGCCAGCAGGTCTTGTCACCACGAACCGTGATCCTGAAGGCAGACCTACAGTATTTAGTAACTTACCAAAAGGAATGCCGCGTGTTCTTTCTGTTGGAAGGCTTGACATTAACACGGAAGGTCTTTTGCTTTTAACCAATGATGGTGGCTTAGCGCGTGTATTAGAGCTTCCTGTAACAGGATGGGTCCGCAAATATCGCGTCCGTGCTCATGGAAGAGTAAAACAGAGTGCGCTGGATAACCTTAAAAATGGTATTGCGATTAATGGTATTTTTTATGGTTCGATTGAAGCATCAATTGAACGTGAACAAGGGTCGAATATATGGCTTTCTGTTGCGTTGCGTGAAGGAAAAAATCGTGAAATAAAGAATGTTTTAGGGGCATTGGGATTATCAGTTAATCGATTAATCCGTGTATCCTATGGTCCATTTCATCTCTCTGATTTAGAAGAAGGAGCCGTGCAAGAGTTAAAAGGGCGGATGTTACGAGATCAGTTGGGGGAGCGTTTGATTATGCAAGCCAATGCAGATTTTGATGCTCCTATTCTGAAACCCTTTTCAAATTCTGCAGTTGTTGCAGAAAAGCAAAGCCAGAAAGATCTTTCTGTTGCAAATGATGGTTGGGTTTTCTCAAGTGAAAGGGCGATACGACGCCGACCAAGAGATGGTTCTGTTGAACATAGTCGCGCGCAATTAAGTACAAAGTCTCATGAGAATGTAAAGAAGGAGAAAAGTGAAGAAGGAAAAGCAGAGCGTTTTTTACCGCGTTCTCGCCGTGCTAATGTTTGGATGGCTCCTGGTGCGCGTCCCCAGAGTGCACGTAGAAAGCCTTCCTATAGTGAGGAGAAATCGCATGATCATAAGAGCGATTTGGATGGTAAAAAATCCTTTCATCGAGGCAAGGAAAAACTAAAAGAAAGTCCGTCACACAAAGAGAAGAGGGGAAGTTTTGTTCAAAAACGTGGCAAAACATCTTATGATGAGACGCACCCCTTTGGTAAGAAAGATCGCTTTTTAAAGGATAAAGAGAACATGATAAAAGGTGGTCATGATGAACATTCTTTTGAGAGAAAGAAAAAATCGTTTGGTGGTGCTATGAAAAAATCTAAACCACATAGGGACGGTGCAAAAACTTCGAAGCGATTTGGAGGTCCACGTGCGGATCATAGGCGGTAAATTTGCTGGGCGTGTTTTGTTTTCGCCTGTTAATCAGTCGATTCGCCCAACGAGTGATCGTACACGTGAAAGCCTTTTTAATATTCTTTCTAGCCGTGAAGAAGAATTTTGGATCAATAAACGCATTCTTGATCTTTTTGCTGGTACTGGTGCTTTAGGCATCGAAGCACTTTCGCGTGGAGCAAAGGCGGCTGTTTTTGTTGAAAACTCGGTTGAGGGGCGTGGGTTGCTTCAAAAAAATATAGAAGCCTTTGAATTACAGTCGATAGGACGGATTTTGCGTCGTGATGCGACCAAACTTGGCAATATTGGCACAATGCTTCCATTTGATGTTATCTGCGCTGATCCTCCCTATAGCCGTTGTTTAGGTGAACGTGCTTTCGTAGAAGCTTTGCGAGGGGGGTGGGCAAAAGCTGATACACTCTTCATACTTGAAGAAAAGAAAGATACAATGATTCATTTACCTGATGTCTTTTATTTAGATGATGAGCGGTTTTATGGTGAGACAGCAATACGTCTCTATAAATTACGATCGCTTACATCTTGAGAAAGTTCTTGTTTTTATCCGATAGGATGAAAAAATGCTTCTTCACAGTTTTCTTCATTTTATATGGTTTTTAAAAGGTTAAGCAGAAAATCAATAAAAGATTCTAATGTTAAAGGAATTGATGAATTTTTATTAGCTTTAATACAGAAGGATGTTTTTTCTCCAATAGGATATATATTCCTCGATAATAGTTATGATCTTTTTTATCTAATTTCTTTCTGCCATACCTTAATCATCACATTTCATCAGCAGTTGAAAGCTTTAAGCTATGCAGTCTGCATTGATATCTTATATGATGCGTAACTTCTATTTTTGCTATTGTCTAAACTTAAAAAAGATATTTTGTTTAGTATTGAAAATATTGTTCATTTATCCTGAATATTTGTGTGTTTAGTTTAGTAATATCGCTTGTTGAGTTAATCATTACATATTAAGTAAATCTGAGAGTATTAAGTATCTTATCGTTGTGCAGCTTTAAGGATACTTTTTTATATTATTCTTTATCACTAAAGATAAGTAATTTGTAAAAAAGGGGAGATTATCGTGTTTAATTGGATATATAGTGAAGAGATTAATACAGAAGCAAGTGCTGAGCAAATTTGGGCTATATGGGAAGATGTGGCATCATGGCCTTGCTGGGATAGTGAACTTGAGTGGGTAGAACTTTCTGGTCCTTTCAAAGAAGGCGCTATAGGACGCATGAAACCTAAAAAGGGACCTACAGTAACTTTTACACTTGATAAAGTTATAAAAAATGTTTGTTTTTCTGATTATGCTAAACTTCCTTTTACACGTATGAGTTTTAATCATGAATATATTTGTTCAACAAAATCGGGTTCTTCAAATAACAAAATTCGTCATACTGTAACCATGTCTGGTTTATTTTCTCCTTTCTTTGGAATGATTATTGGGTCAAAAATTAAGTTACATCTTCGCGATGCAATGATTGAAATGAGCAGACGTGCTCTTACTGAAAACAAAAGCATCTCGTAAGGGGGGCATTTATAAAGAAGTTAATACCTTAAAAAAGGTGCAGAAATCTTAGCCTTGTTAGAATGAAATCAGTTATGAGTATATAGCAAATCGATGAGCTATGATCTGTTTTTTAGTTAGTCGTTGAAATCGTGTCAAATCATCTGAGAAAATTAATTTTGCACCAAAGATCTTATAAAAGCCATTGAATTTTATTCAATATATAAAAGCTTATAAGGCGCGCATTTTTACTGAAAATAAAGAAAGTTGTAGAAGCTTATTTCTGCTCTTGTGAATCTGTAGGTTGATATTGTCATGATATTTGCCAGTTTCTAATGTTGCGATAGTTTTTGATTTGAGAGCATTCATAAAAGACATTTTGACTCCTTCTTAAATAGTTTTTATTCATACGCCCCTTACTGATGATATGCTCGCAAATAGTTGTGATTGATTCAACATGAATAGGTTCGAAACGGAGAAAATTTAATGATATTTGATTCTTTTATGCAAATTACAAAATGATCAATTATGATTATAAATCAAAGTGTTTTTTTGATTAAAAGATTATAAGAACAGATAATTTCTTTGATTACTTTTCTAGAGAGTGCAGTTCTAAAAGGCTCTAGATGATAAAATAAAACCTCCCTTAATTTTCGTAAAAATTAATCTCGTATCGTTGTATGTATTTGGTTTAAATGTTTAAAAAGCGATTTTTTAAAATGCGCACAGATATCCCAGTTTCTGCAAATATTTTTGTATCTATTAAAACAATTATGAGCGATAAACTTGCCCAAATTAATTGGAAGAATATGCTTATTGTAGATTGAATTGAACAATAGATACAACATTGAGTTTTATATAAAAGTTTTATTGATTATCGTTTTATAACAATATTACGCTTCTTTATTTTTTAATGAAAGGAAAAGAGGAAGGAGTGTAGTTCTTAAATCAAAATCTATCCAGTATTTTGGGATTTTTGTTTCAGGAAAAAGAGTCTATTAAGTTATATCTGTTTAGTAACAAAATAACCAGTTAAGGATGAGGCATGAAAAATGAGATGCTCTTGATTAGACGCATTAGAAACGAGAGAGAATGTTATGATTATAACTTATTTCTGATAAATATAAAAAATGAGTTCTTTGTGATATCACGCTTATGAGAATAAAGAAGCTAATGACTGCTCATTTTGTTGAAGCAATAACGCAAGAAAAATTTTTTTATTCCGTTTATATTTTTTTGTTTACAAGATTGCCATCTTATTATGAGAGAGTTTATAGAAGCAAAGAAGTATACACAAATATAAGGCATTTTCTTGATTCTTGCTTGGAAATTAAAGAATGCTATAGGAATGAAGGAAGTTATTTGACTATCCAGAGGACATAAGGCTTGTGACTTAAGTCATTTTATACTTTTCGAATTTTTGAGGATTTTGGCTTAAATTCAAATGTTATTGTTAGGCCTTTTGTTAATTGCCAAATTTTCGGTTGATTTGATTGTCAGTACAGATTGGATTATCTAAAATGATAAGGGCCCATGAGAAATCTTGAAACTAAAGAGATTTTACGGCATATACAGCATATTACGTCTTTTCATAAAGAAGCTAAAAGGGAAATGATTTAATGCATTAAAAAAAAGAATGCATGAAATATGCATAATCTTATGAATAAACACACAAGAGTTATATTCTGATTTGTATAAATTTGTCAGAATGCTTATCAATGTAAATAATAAAATATTTTAGGGAGTCTATGATGACTGACAAAAACCAGATTGAGAAAGCAGTTTCGCTGGTTGAAGCAGCAAGGCGTTCTGGGGCAGATGCTGCTGATGCTGTTATTGTTCATGCTCATTCTACCAGTGTATCAGTTCGTTTTGGGAAAGTTGAATCGACAGAAGCAGCAGAGAGCAATGATTTTACTCTAAGGGTTTTTGTTGGAAAAAAAGTAGCAAGTGTTTCTGCTAATTTAGGATCTTATCCGCAAGAACTTGCGGAACGTGCTGTTGCGATGGCTAAAGCTTCTCCCGATAGTTTATTTGAAGGTTTGGCAGATAAAGAGTGTTTGGTTAAGCATCCTAAAGATCTTGATCTTTTTGATGATTTTGTACCTAGCAGTCATTTTTTAACAGAAGATGCTTTAAAAACGGAGGCAGCAGCTCTTGATATTAAAGGTGTAAGCAATTCTGGTGGCGCTGCAACAGCTTATGGCCGTAGTGGGTTTATTCTTGTGACCAGCGATGGTTTTTGTGGAGCCTATCGCTCAAGTTGTTTTTCACGTTCTTGTAGTGCTCTTGCAGGTGAAGGAACACAGATGGAGCGGGATTATGATTATACAACAGCCTTACATTTTTCTGATTTAGAGGCAGCAGAAACTGTGGGAAAGAATGCAGGGCTTGGTGCAGTTCGACGTTTGGGTGCAGTTCGTGCGGCAACTGGGGGCGTTGATGTTATTTTTAATCCGCGTACGGCTCGTGGAATTGCAGGGCATATCGCATCTATGGTCAATGGAGCCTCTGTGGCTCGAAAAACGAGTCTTTTACAGAATTTCCTAGGTAAGGAAGTGATGAAGCCTAATGTTAATGTAACCGATCAACCTTTGCGATTACGTGGAAATGCTTCTCATCCTTTTGATGGAGAAGGGGTAGAGGGACAAACACTCAATATTATTGAAAATGGTATTTTAAAAAATTGGCTTCTTTCATCATCTACAGCACGTGAACTGGGACTTAAAACAAATGGACATGGTGTGCGTTCAGCATCATTAGTGCAGCCGACCAGTACAAATTTTGCTATTGAACCGGGTTTAGTATCGCCTTGCGATATGATAAAAGATTTGCGAAATGGATTTTATGTGACCGAATTATTCGGTCATGGCATTGATTTTATTACTGGTCAGTATAGTCGTGGGGCTTCCGGTTTTTGGATTGAAAATGGTGAAATTGCTTATCCGGTGAGTGAAGTAACGCTAGGCTCTGATTTGCTTCATATGTTAGCACATTTAACACCTGCCAATGATATTGATCGGCGTTATGGTACAGCAGCTCCAACATTATTAATTGAAGGGATGACACTTGCAGGAAAATAATACGCATCATTCTTCTGATTTAAATCTTTTGCGTGACGTTTGTCGAGAGGCAGGAGATTTAGCAATGCGGTATTTTGGATGCACGTTGGATGTCTGGATTAAAGAAGGTAATTCCCCGGTCAGTGAAGCAGATTTTGCTGTTGATCATTTCTTGAAAGAGAAGCTTCTTGGAGCTCGTCCAAATTATGGATGGATTTCAGAAGAAACAAAAGATAATCGAGAAAAACAAGATTATTATGAGCGCTCTTTTGTTGTTGATCCTATTGATGGAACGCGTGGTTTTCTTTCTGGCAGTCCTTATTGGTGTATTTCGGTTGCCATTATTGAGAATGGGCGTCCTATTGTGGGCGTACTACAATGTCCGGCTCAAGGAGATGTTTATACAGCTGTAACGGGTGGAGGGGCAACATTAAATGGGATAAAACTTCCTCGTTTAGCCTTTCAGGTTCATCGAAAATATAAAATTTCACTTGATAAATCGCTCGCACAAAAATTACCAGATGATTTCCTCAATCAAGTTAGTCTTTACCATTATCTTCCTTCTCTTGCTTATCGTATTGTTCTTGTTGCTCAAGATGAAATTGATATCGTATTAGTTCGTCCAAATTGTCATGAATGGGATATTGCCGCTGCTGATCTTATTTTGCAGGAGTGTGGAGGGTGTTTTTTATCGCTTGATGCCTCTTTACTATCTTATGGAATTGAACCTTACCAATATGGACTTTTAATTGCTGGTAAAAATAATTGCTGTCAAGATATGATAGATGTTGTTCGTCAAACAAAGTTAGTTTAATCACGTAAAAGCATGCTAAAATAATCTAAATAATATAGAGGCACATATGACTGAAACCAACGAAAAAAAACAATATTTACATCTTGTATTTGGTGGGGAATTAAAAAATCTTAACAGTAATCAATTCAAGAATCCCGATGATTTAGATGTGGTTGGTATTTTCTCAGATTATAAATCCGCTCAAGAAGCATGGCAGGCAAAAGCGCAAAGCAGTGTAGATAATGCATTACAACGTTATTACATTGTAGATTTGCATCAGTTTCTTGATGCTGAGTTAGGCGATGCAGAATAAAGCTTGAATATTTGGTTATTATAGCCTGTAGATTGCTGCACGCTTTTGTTTAGTCGTCCTTTTCATAGGTACTTTCTTCGAGTAAAATAGAACGTCGTAAAAAAGAATATGCTTGTTGTTTAAAATTCATATGTTTTCTTAAAAAAACATCTCTCAAGGCACCCAAACCCATTTCATAATAGTGTTCGTGCAAGGTATAAAATCCATTGTTGCACCACCATCTTTGCGCTTAATAAAAATGCAAGACAGTTCTATCAACCTATTTGCAACAGCAATATTATCATGACAGCGATCACTCGAAGTTTATGATTATATTGTGAATAGTTGCTCTGCTCTTGAATGGGTATGAGACATTAATGCGTTAAGATTAATACAAAGAGTAGCATTATTAATGATACGAATTACTACTCTATTGAGATTATTAGCACTCCCTACTTATCCATTGGAATTTTTTCAACGAGTTATTACTATAAGCTTAGAAACCATGAAAGTTGTTAGAAACTTACCAAAATTAGAAACTTAGAGAAACTGAATAGATTTATAAAGTTAACTTACCTCATAAGGGCTTCTTGAGTACTCGTTTAAAACTACAATCTATAAGTTAGTCATTTTGTGTTGATTATATACAATCTTAAAAGGAATAAGATATCATGCAACCTCCTGAAAAGAGAGGATTTAAAATTTTGAAAACTCTTATTTAAATTGCTGTAAGACTTTTAAGAAATTCTCTATTAAACAAGATTAGATTTTTCTGGATTACCTTTAAGAGATGATATCACGATTTAAAATGAGAACTCTATACCATTCAAAAGTTTTTTTAAAAGATTTGTTTGACATATTCATTTTATTGAAATGAAATAATAGAGATTGAGCTTCCTTTTAAACATATTTTATTTATATTAGGTTGTAATGTCTATATGGATTATTTTTTGAAAAACTGACAATACCTAACATATGTAAAAATAAGTTTTTTCTCTAAAATACCAACGTGTACAATTCAAAGCCTCACTAAAATTATAAGAAGTATTTATTCAGTGAGCTGAAAAAATATGTCATAGGTTGTATGGTATTTATCATTTATATTTTCAAAATTATAATTGATTGAAAAATAGTTTTGTTATTTTTGAGTAAGATTTTTATAGGGGGCAGAATGAAGTGATAAAATTTCATTAAAAGAGATTTAAATAATGTGTATATGTTATTTTTATCGGAAAGTTTTAAAAAAAATATGGTGATAAAATTGCATTTTTTGTCCTTTATGTATTGAATTTTCTCATGGATTAAGCGTTTTTTATTTAAGATATGGATGATATTAAAAAAATACGGAAGCAACCACTAGTGTTGATGAATTTTTTAACAAAATAAGCATATAGATATCTTAAAATAGCTGGATGAGGTGATTTTAAATGGTAGAATTAAAGGCACATACGGCTCTTTTAAGCTATCGGATAATTGGTTTTTGCTTATGTCCTGTTATTCCTTTTTATTTGTTCTTTCGTGCTATTCGTGGAAAAGAAGAGTGGTGTCGCAAAAAAGAGCGTTTAGGTAAAAGTTCTCATGTACGCCCCCAAGGTTCATTAGTTTGGTTGCATGCAGCAAGTGTTGGAGAAACACTTGCACTTTTTCCACTTGTAAATTATATTTTATCATTGAAAATCAATGTATTAATGACAACAGGGACTGTGACCTCTTCTACTCTTGTGAAAAAACATTTTGGTAATAGGTTGATTCATCAATATGCTCCTTTGGATTTAGATTTTGCAGTGCGCCGTTTTATTAGTCATTGGAAGCCTGATCTCGTCTTGATTTGTGAATCAGAAATTTGGCCCCTTCGTATTAAAGAACTTGCAAAAATGCGTATTCCGCAGATTTTGGTTAATGCCCATATGTCTGAACGTTCTTTTAAAGCTTGGCAAAAACGACGCGTTCTTGCCAAACATATTTTTAAGGATATTGATTTGGCGATTGGTCAAAACGAAAGAGATGTAGCTTATTACCATAAACTTGGCGTAAAATCTGTTACGTTTTCTGGTAATCTCAAGGCTGATGTTTTTCTGGTTGAAAATCAAGCATTGCTTGCACGTTATCGTAATGCTATCGGCAATCGCCCAGTTTGGGCAGCTGTTTCAACGCATGAAGGGGAAGAGGAGATTGCTTTTGAGGTCCATAAGATTGTTAAAAATTATTTGCCAGATTTATTGACAATTATTGTGCCTCGTCATCCTGAACGTTCAGAAGATCTTATCAGAAAATGCGATAATAAGGGGTTAAGTTTTATTCGTAGGAGTAGAGATGCTGTTCCAAACATGAATACCGATATTTTATGGGGAGATACCATTGGAGAAATGGGGCTTTTTCTTCGCTTATCGAAAGTTTCTTTCGTTGGTAAATCGTTATGTGGAAATGGTGGACACAATCCATTGGAATTGGCTTTACTTGGTTCCGCTATTTTGACAGGGCCCCATGTTTCAAATTTTCAAGAGATGTTCAAACAATTTCTAACGCATGATGCAGCATATATGGTTCAAGATACAAAGCAGCTTGCTATTCAGGTGTATAAGCTTTTAACAAATGAAACATTGCGACAAGAAATGGTTGATAAGGCTCATGAAGTGGCGACAGGTATGGCAGGTGCACTTGAGCGCACATTAAAGATTTTAGATCCATTTTTACAACCCCTTGTAATACAAACAGGTTTACGTCAGCGTCAGGGTAGATATGCATATTAGCGCCCCCCATTTTTGGTGGAAAAATAAAAGCTTTTTGCGTTTTGTATTAGCCCCAGTTTCATGGGGGTATGGTTATTTTTCAAGTCGTTTTATGGCAAGACAGCCTCCCGTGATTAATCTGCCTGTTTTGTGTATTGGAAATTTTACATGTGGTGGTGCGGGTAAAACGCCGGTTGTTATTGCTTTTACCAAGGTGGCTAAAGAACTTGGTTTTGTACCTGGTATTGTATCTCGTGGTTATGGTGGATCAGTTAAAGGGGTACATCTTGTAAATGAGAAATATGATACTCCACACAATGTTGGAGATGAGGCACTTTTACTTGCACGGCATGCTTTTGTAGCTGTATCACCTAATCGTTATGCAGCGGCGCAACGGCTTAAGCAAGAGGGATGTAATCTTATTTTAATGGATGATGGATTTCAAAGTCGCCGTCTTTATATGGATTATGCGTTACTCGTTGTTGATGCGATGCGCGGTTTTGGTAATGGAGCTGTCTTTCCAGCAGGACCTTTGCGCGTACCATTAAAAACGCAGTTTTCTTTTATGGATAGTGTTTTATTGATTGGTCACTCCGATGTGCCTGATAATGTTGCTTTTCTTGTTTCGCGTACTGGAAAGCCTTTATATCGTGCTCATCTTAAAGCCAGTGCTTCTGATGAGGTTTCAGGAAAATCATTTTTGGCATTTGCCGGTATTGGCAATCCAGATAAATTTTTTAAATCTATTAAAGAATTGTCTGGTCATGTGGTGCAAACTTACATATATCCAGACCACTATTTTTTCACAGATGAAAATTTAAAAAGCCTTATACAAAAGGCTAAAATGCACAATTTATGGCTCGCAACAACAGCTAAAGATTATACCCGTATACAGACAATTCACACGCAAAAAGATTTGAAAAATCTTATTGTCTTTGATGTGAATGTCGATTTTGTTCAAAAAGACTTCTGTCGCATGGTTCTTGAGGAGGTCATGACCCGCTTTAGAAAACGTTCCCTTGAGTTTTCTTGTCTAAAAGGCAAAGGCTAAATTTATAGCTTTCAAAGGGTTATTTTTCTTTTGTTTTTAACAATTGCTTGAGATATGGGTTGCACTCAAGTTCACGTTGATAGGAGATTTCACAACTAGCATATGCTTCTTGGCGGTGATGATTCCAATATTTTAAATCATCTATAGGGATTTTTTGCCCGCTAACAGCACAAATAGTATAGGTACCATATTCTATAATGTCATATCCGTTATTAGAATAATGAATTTTTGCTTCGCGTTCACTATCGGAAAACATTATAACTCCTTTTTGCTTGATACAAGAGATTCAAGAAAAGTGCCATAAAATATATTATAAAGTCGAGAGTTAATTTAAAAATATTTTTCTTGTCAAAATGATGAAGAGTTTATTTTCTGCCAAAAAGCCGTTCTATATCTGCCAATTTGAGTTCAATATAAGTAGGGCGTCCATGATTACATGTACTTGTATTAGGTATTGCCTCCATTTGCCGTAATAGTGTGTTCATTTCTTCGGGGCGTAAAAGGCGCCCTGACCGTATTGAGCCGTGACAGGCCATCGTTGCTGCAACATAATCAAGCATTTCTTTTAAATTATTTGTTGTATCATACTCAGCGGCCTCATCTGCGAGATCTTTAATAAGGGCTTGGACGTTGATCTCTCCTAACATGGAAGGTGTTTCACGCACAACAATTGCTCCTGGTCCAAATGATTCTATTCCTAATCCAAATTTTTGCAAAGCATCTTTATGCGTTAAAAGACATGTTGCATCCTCTTCAGAGAGTTCTACAATTTCAGGAATAAGTAATAACTGTGAAGGAAGTGGTTTGGAATAAAGTGCATTTTTGAGTGCTTCATAAACCAATCGTTCGTGAGCTGCATGCTGATCGACAATGATCAAACTATCTTGTGTTTGGGCGATAATATAGTTTTTATGGATTTGTGCTCTGGCCGCTCCTAATGGATAAGATAACTCTTCTGATGAAGATGTAGTGCTTGGAATGTATGCATCCCCACTTGGTATATTTAAGCCCTCCATAATAGGAGCGGCATCTTCTTTTAAATCAAAAGAGCTAGTACTATCCAATGGTTTTTGGACCATTGAAGCGCTGGTAAAATGATGAGGCTGTGAACTGTAAGAAGAGGACAGGTGCGTGTTCTTAAAATTGCCTAATGGTTGTTGTGCCAATGATTGTTGTGCCAATGATTGTTGTGTTTGAAATGCAGCAAGCATTGCTTCAGAACGGGTTGAGGTAGGACGAATACCAGATTGCTGCAATGCTTCACGAATAGCTCCAACAATCAAACCACGAATTAATCCCGGATCACGGAATCGTACATCAGCTTTGGCTGGGTGAACATTAACATCTACCTCAGCAGGTGGGAGATCAATAAAAAGAATAGCGACAGGATAACGATCTCGTGTCATGACATCAGCATAAGCACCTCGGATAGCGCCCCATAGAAACTTGTCACGCACGGGACGCCCATTAACATAAGCAAATTGATGAAGGCTGTTATTTCGGTTGAAAGATGGTAAACAGGCAAAACCTGTTAAGCGCACCCCTTCGCGTTCAGCATTCAGCGCAATGCTATTAGGGGCAAATTCTTTTCCCATAATTTGCGTAATACGTTGTAATTGTCCTTGAATATTATTTTCTGTAGCAGACAGTTCCATAGATGTTCTGTCTAATCCTGAAAGAGAAAAGCGGATATGTGGAAATGCAATAGCAATTCGCTTAATCATATCGCTAATAGCATTTGTTTCAGCCCGATCAGTTTTCATAAATTTTAATCGTGCCGGCGTGACAAAGAAAAGATCACGAACTTCAACAATTGTTCCAAGATTTGCAGCAGCTGGTTTGGGTCCTACAATTTTTCCTGCAGTAACGGAAATTTCAGCAGCGCTCTCAGCATCTTTTGTTCGTGAAATGAGTTTAAGTTTAGCAACAGAACCAATAGAAGGGAGGGCTTCTCCTCTAAATCCAAGGAAGCAGATATTGTGTACGTCATCGGTAATCTTTGAGGTACAATGGCGAGAAACTGCTAAAGTTAACTGATCTGCAGGAATTCCATAACCATTATCACTCACCTTTATAAAATTTTTTCCACCATTTGCTGTAATAATTTCAATGCGTGTTGCACCAGCATCAATAGCGTTTTCAACAAGTTCTTTGACAACATTTGCTGGTCGTTCAATAACTTCACCGGCGGCGATTTGATTAATAATATTTTCGCTAAGATGGCGTATAATCATAATAAATTCTAACAGGAATCTTAAGGGTTCTATAGAAAATTATGATAACATCATTTGCGCGACATTCAAGAACAAGAGAGCTGAGAGGTATTATTTTTACAATACCTCCTATTTTATTTTATGTTAACAAATCAGTTGGAAAAAACATAGAAATAGTTTTTATCACTTTAAAATAGCTTGCACCGATTTATCATCTAGGTCAAAAAAGAAACAATGTAAAAAGGGAAGGCAATATATATGGCGCGTATAAGCGGTATTTTAGCAGATAGTGATATACAAGCTTTGATTGAGAATAACGTTCTCAAGGCTCAGTATCCATTTGATAGATCTCAAATACAACCAGCAAGCCTTGATCTTCGTTTAGGGGAGAAGGCTTATCGTATACGTGCTTCTTTTATGCCGGGCCCTAATACAAAAGTTTTGGATAAGCTTGAACGGTTAAAGTTGCATGAGTTTGACTTACGAGACGGAGCCGTTTTGGAAACGGGGTGTGTTTATATTGCTCCTCTTTTGGAAAGTTTAGCGTTACCAGAATTTTTATCTGCTGTTGCCAATCCCAAAAGTTCTACAGGCCGATTAGATATTTTTACACGTGTCATTACGGATAATGCTCAGGAGTTTGATAAAGTTTGTGCTGGTTATCATGGTCCACTTTATTTGGAAATTAGTCCACGCACATTTCCAATTTTGGTGCATACAGGCTCACATTTATCACAGCTTCGGTTTAGAAAAGGGCAAAGTTATTTAAATGAAATAGAGTTGCACACTTTGCAAAGGCAAGAAACACTGATATCGGATGATTTTCCTAATATTAGTGTTGGTGGTATTGGTCTTTCCATTAATTTAAAGGGAGACGAAAACGGGCTTATAGGTTATCGTGGTAAACATCATACAAGTGTTATTGATATTGATAAACGTGCTGTTGCCCACGTTTTAGATTTTTGGGAACCTCTTTTTGATCGTGGTCAGAGAGAGTTGGTTCTTGATCCTGATGAATTTTACATTTTAGTTTCACGAGAGTCTGTTCATGTGCCTCCGCTTTATGCCGCAGAAATGACTCCTTTTGATCCTTTAGTTGGTGAGTTTAGGGTGCATTATGCAGGCTTTTTTGATCCAGGATTTGGGCATAAGGAGGCGGGTGGAAAAGGAGCAAGAGCGGTTTTAGAAGTGCGGAGCCATGAAGTTCCTTTTATCTTAGAGCATGGTCAAATTATTGGCCGTTTGGTCTATGAGCATATGCTTAATCGGCCATCAACCCTTTATGGACATGATGTTGGATCACATTATCAAGCACAGGGTTTAAAGTTGTCCAAGCATTTTAAATGAGTTGGGAACCACGAATTTTGATAACATGTATGCAGAAAGCGTATTTTAGATAAAAGAAAAATTTATCCTTCATAAAACCGGCACTATGCATTTTATTTTCAGTTTTCAAAGTTATGGTTTTGTATTTGAGAGGGTATGAGAGGCATTTTTACTTCTTTTTTAAAGAGGTTTTATCTATACAAACTCCATTTATGATGTGCAAAAGAATAGTTTTGGTTATTTCATCATGACAAAATCTACAATGAAAGAATTTTACTATATTCAATATGTTATTCATATTTATTATTATAATAAATCAATAGGTTAATAAAATTCAATATAACAGTAGCGTATTCACTTTTCAAAGTAAATATGCGAGATTGGATGCTACACTTGGCGCCATTTTTCTAGAGCTTAAATGACCAGTATATTTTATTTCGTATAAAAATTATCCTTAAGAGCCAATAAATAAGTTTTTCACTACAGTTTAGTAACAATTTTTTTAAACATTGTTCTAATTTTAGTAACTCATTTATAGCCTCAAGATATAATATTGCTAGAAAATTATTCAATTAAATATGAAGAGCTTCTATTAGTATGAACATTAAAAGTTTTTTTATGCTTTATGTGAATTAGACACTGTATATTTTTATAAACTTTCATGAACAAGTAACAGGTCTCAGTTTTGAATATTGATATAAGAAGATTTATGGATGTATGCGACAGCTTTATTTACAGTATTAATAAAGGATTTTTTCATCTTTTGGGGGAGATTATGGTTTATACTTAATGACACTCTATATTCTTAATAACTGATAATGTAAGGACCTTTGGAGGGAGAAACGACTTTAAATTATAACTAATTAAGCTACGGAGCAATCGCTTTCGAAGAGGTATTGGTTTAACGAGAGTATAACATTTCAATTGCACATGAACGATATATGAGTAGATACGTTATTAATGATACTACATACTGTGAGATTTTAAATTTGGATAAGAGAAATAAAGACGTTGTTTTTATCAATTAGTTTTTTTAGAAAGTTGCAATCTCTGTTGCTTTTATCTATTCAATAGAGCGTTTTGGGAGGATGTCGAATAGGTAGGTATACGGATTCGCTTTTATGCGTTTTAGGATGTTTTCTTTTTTCATTTAGGAACAATGGTGCCATCAATGATTATTTCTTCAACACTTGATTATCGTAAAGCAGCAAAGCGTCGTCTTCCTCCCTTTCTTTTTCACTATATTGATGGTGGGGCTTATGCTGAAGAAACGATGCGACGTAATTGTACAGAACTTCAAGCACTTGCATTGCGTCAAAGGATTCTAAGGCAAGTTGGTGAAGTTGATCTTTCAATCAAGCTTTTTGATCAGACACTTGATTTACCGATTGTACTTGCACCTGTTGGGCTAACGGGCATGTATGCACGTCGTGGAGAAGTAAAAGCAGCGCGTGCCGCAGCGGCAAAAGGGATTCCTTTTACTCTATCCTCTGTTTCAGTTTGTCCCATTGCGGAAGTACAAGAGGCGGTTGGAGATGCATTTTGGTTTCAACTTTATGTTCTCAAAGATCGCGGTTTCATGCGTGATGCACTAGAACGGGCTTGGTTGGCTGGTGTACGCACGTTGGTTTTTACAGTTGATATGCCAATTCCTGGTGCACGTTATCGTGATGCGCATTCGGGAATGTCTGGTCCTTATGCTGGTTTACGCCGTTTTTTACAAGCTTTGACTCATCCATATTGGGCTTGGAACGTTGGTGTTATGGGGCGCCCTCATGATCTTGGAAATGTCTCCACTTATCTCAAAAAGAAAATTGCATTGGATGATTACGTTGGTTGGCTTGGTGCAAATTTTGATCCATCAATTGGTTGGCATGATCTACAATGGATTCGCGATTTTTGGAAAGGAAAAATGATTTTGAAAGGTATTCTTGATCCAGAAGATGCGCGAGAAGCAGTAAAATTTGGTGCGGATGGTATTGTTGTTTCTAATCACGGCGGACGTCAGCTTGATGGTGTATTATCAACAACACGAGCGTTGCCTGCAATTGCGGATGCTGTAAAGGATCATTTGACTATTTTAGTGGACTCAGGTGTTCGTTCTGGTCTTGATGTTGTACGCATGATAGCACAAGGTGCGGATGCTGTTATGATTGGTCGTGCTTTTGTTTATGCGCTTGCAGCAGCAGGTAAGAAAGGTGTTATGCATCTCCTTGATCTTTTTGCTAATGAAATGCGGGTAGCTATGACACTGACCGGTACTCAGACAATCAAAGATATTACACGCAAGAGTTTAGTAAATATAGATGTTTTTAAGTAACGAAATCAATATGTTATACTTATTTTAGAAAAAGAAAGTCTTTTTATAGAGGAGCATAATTATATACTTTACAAATATGTTGATAGTTAAATTTAAATAGAAAAGATCAAGAAGCTCCTCTATAAAATCACAGAAAATACTAAGTAACTACAATAATACTAAGTAACTACAATAATATTAACGCAAAAATCTTAATAATAATAAACACAAAAAAAATACTAATAACATTGCATACATCTTTTATTTACGTTATTAACAGCTCATTCTATGGATAAAAAGGAACAAGCGCTGATATTAAAGGCAAAACAACTGTTGATATAGAAAAAATAGATATAAATAATGCTGTGAGCATTTTTCCCTCCTATATATAAAAACATAATATATTAATCACTCTTTTTCCACATTAGCATAAAATATAAACCTCATTTAGTTTTATTTTAATATAGAATAATATTAATTATGATATATAAATAAAATTATTAAAAATGTCAATATGTATTTATTGTAACATTTAATTATAATAAAATTGGATCAATATAAATAATTTTTCTATAATATATATATTATTTATATTAATTTTATTGAATAATATATTATAAGGATATGATATTGTTTTTATGGAGTACGTTTTTAAGCAATGAAAAAAATACCTGTACTATCTTTAAAAAAAGCTGGTTTACTGAGAGCAAGACTGCGTGAATTAATGTGCTTTTCTTGCATACTCAATGATTTATGATGTTTTTGAACTGGCGAACATATTAGGAAGCAGTTGAATATTTTTTTGTATAGTATGTCATTTCTAACACTATTTATGTGTTCTAGATTTATTTCATAATTTGTTAAAAATATCCAGTTTATTTTTATTACAGATGGGGTCGTTGTGTATTCATAATGATACAAATTGGCATAGAATGTTCCATAATCGATTTAACAATTACATCTCCAAGCTTCTCCATGGATACTATGCTCTTCACAGACAACAACAGATTGGTGAGATTGGCATAACTCTAGCACAGATATATTATCTCAAAGTTGAATTGTTGGCACACTTGTAATTATTGGGATAACTTCATGTTTTTTGAAGCTCTTCAGTAATATAAAGACAAATCTGAACAGTTTTTTCAGTAGCAAGTAAGAGAACATCTTTTCCTTTTTTTAACAGAAGTTTTGCTGATATCAATTTTTAAAGCATTTTTATGAATATTCATAACAGCACGCTTTCCTAAACCTATATAAACGGGTACAAGATTACTCAGATTAGCAGTTTCCATTTGATCTAATTACTACTCATAAGTAATTGAATAGTATTTACTTTATCGCTGAATAAAAAAGAAAAGTTTTTCTCTCTTTAAATAGATGATGGGTTGTCATCTAGCCAATAGGGATAGTTTGCGAGCAATTTGTTTGATGCAAGATAATTTAAATTGCAGTTACTTTTTATCACTTGAAGCTGTGAAAAGAAGGCGAAGATAGATGAAAGAATGTAAAAAATGATGGATATATTTTAGGATAAAAAATTATAATCCTGTTAATTCCACACCTGTTGCAGCTGATATTGGTGGCAAAAGAAATTTTACCAAAAAATTATCAAAATTATTGAGGACATTCCTCATGGCATGTAGACTAAACCTTTTTGTTGGTATGGGTGGGATTTTCTTTGAGCTGAAATTGATTCTATCCCCTGAAATCAGCAATAATCTCTCAGGTTATGGCGTAAACTTTTTGGGGATATTTCAACACCACTATCGTCCTTTTATGAAAAATGTTAGCATTTCAGATGAGCAGTTGTGGGGAATTTCAACGTTTAATACAGCAAGCTCCAGAAACTCTCACGGATTTAGACGGGCTTCAAGATTTTTATATTTACAGCGATTAAGTTTTTGAGAGAAAGTAAATCGTACGATGAGAGGTGAAACCCATCGTAGCGCGCGGGGGCTTAAGCCCTTACAATTTGAAGGCGTGCTAAAACTTATTTTCCTCTGTTTAGCAGGTGTTAGCATTGAACATTTAAACTGGTCTATTTTTATTGTGCGTTATGATCGTCTAAAAATCTTGTTCTATCTTTTACCACTTTAATTGTGGTTCTGAAGGTTATAAAGAAAGGATTTTTTATAAGCGAGAGGATTATCAGCCGATGTCTAAGCTGTTTGCATAAATAAAGGGGAGTTTTTTGTCTTTAAGCAATATGCTAGAAATTCAAAAAACTTTAGTTAACTTCATAAAAGAGGTTACACCATCTTATACAGATTGCTCTGCAAATAACACAATTGCTGGTAAGGAATGGGCATCACCAATTTTGATTTCTAAAAAAGAAACAATACGTATTAAATAGTCTTTAACTTTACAGACTTTTTAAGAATCCTTTCAGAACCTTTTAAAAAAAGTGAATTGATAGAAGATTTTCTATCAAAATATAGCAACTTTTCTAACAAGTTACGAATAAATCTAAAAATATATATTAAATATAAAAAACAGTGCGATATGCGGGCTGTCTGGGCTTTAGAAATAAGAATCAAAGCGTATAAAGATGCATAGAGGTGAGATTGAGACATATCATTTTTATGATTCAATAAAAAAATTAAAGAAAAAATTCTATATCAAAAATTGAAGGTAGTTTAAAAGGTGGACGAGCAATGCATGGAAGGATGAGCGAGAAGGTGAATTAGGTGAGGGCGATTTATAGATTATCAGTATCTTTGTAAAAGTACCTTCTCAAGATAAATATTGTGATAAAGTAAGATTGTGGTTGAGTGTCGAAAAGATAATACGCGCTCTTAATTTTTCCGTTATACACATCAAAATAAACGCCATGAAAGGCACGGTCCTATTACAAACTTTCTCTAAGAGCAGTACATGAGTTTGCAAGATATTACAGTGATATTTTAAAAGAAGGATTTTATTTCAGGAAGAAATTGTCTTAAAATAGCAAAGCAATATTTTCCAAGAAATTGCCAGGCGAATTTTGAAAGTAAAAAAGCTAAGTTAAAAAATAAAAGCAAAAATGGTTGTTGGTTTTCTCTACTGGAGTTACATGTTATTTCCCACATAGGAAATTTACCTATAGAAAAATTAACAGCCCAGATCATTCACAATGTGTTCCCGCCACTTTAGCATGAAAAAGCAGATATAGTGCGAAAGTATTTGCCTTATCTTCAACATCATTATTACAATTAGAAAGCTGAAGCAACGTCATTTACAAATCACATAAAAGCTGTCCATTGTTCATTATACAATCCCGTGGATTGTTTTTCTTAAGCATGCCAAATCCTATTTTGTTGAAGACAGAACGTTGAGTATCATTAGTTCTTTGAACGACGACAGCAGTGCAATCCGTAAAATCTTTTCTCATCTTCTTTTAGTAGGATAACAAAGATGCTCTTGGAATACACCAATAGACTCAATCACTTTATACAAATATAACCTTGTTGAATCCTTTCGCTTCAACTCAGACATCTCCGTCACTCTAATTAAATCCAATCGACCACCAGAGCGTTTTTATCCTTTAAGTTCTTTTGAATATATCGACCTCTTTCAAATCTTTTCATTGATTAATCTTTCAGAGGAATTGTATCCTTAGCACTTTATTTTCCGTTTATGCCTCCAACCACATAGACCAGCACCTTGTTCATTATGTTTTAAATATCTCTCGCCAAATTTGGACTAATCACATTGATATCTTGTTGATTCAAATAAATTGGCAGCCATCCAATACAAGAAGTTCATTCATTCGTCGCGCAGCCAGTTAGAAAGCTTAGTACGCATAGCAGCATCAGTTTTCTTATTAATCTTCATTTTCTACCTTAAGCCGTGTTGTCCTATTTTGAAAGCTTCCTTTGTTTGCTTTTGCTTCTCAACTTGTTTCCCAAGAAAAAAGGCTTTGACTAAAGCTATAAGAAAAGCTGCTATGATCGCTGACCTCACCGTCAGATATTTTTTTCCATATGAATAACGCTTTTGTCTTTTTCATATGAAGCATTTTGTGGGGTGTTCGGGTCCAATGGTATCACCTTTGTCTGGTGTTGTATTGGCTACGTTTCCAGCAGCGTCTTAAGCAAATCAATCAAGCTATTGAAATCTTTTTAGAGGCAATAGCACAAGAGACAAAAAAGATTTTGATAAAAAGCCGCTTGAAGATATAGGAAGTTCTCTCCTCCTAGCCCCCCAGCCCATTTACATAACATAAAAAAGAGAAAGGCAATGAAATGATATTTGATGATGGCGATAGATATGTAACAATCCGTGAATGTGCACAGCTTTTTAGTGTATCCACAACAACGATTCGCCATTAGATGCCTCAGGTGTATTTCCAAAGCCATGCAAGCTAGGGAGAGCAGTAAGGTGAAGGAAAAAAGAGATTTTAGCATTCACTGCAACGAAAAATAAGGAGAAAATAAGAACAAATTAGGTAAAATTATATAAACTGTAGAAGGTGGTCTAAAAGGTGGTCTAAAAATGGCTATTTAAAGAAAAAATCTATATATTTCAATATGTTTAAGAAGTAAAATGGTGCCGCATGCCGGATTCGAACCAGCGACCCCATCATTACGAATGATGTGCTCTACCAACTGAGCTAATGCGGCACAGGTTTGTAAGTCAATGAAACAAAACTAATTTGAGGGTAATAGCTAAAAGTACGTATAAAAGCAAGAATGCATTTTTTCAATAATTTATAAATATGATAATAATTTGAAGGAGAAGTATGTAAAAGTCAGAGGAAAGTATTCTTTGACCTTAATGCTATAAAATGCTTTCCAATTTAGATAACACTTAAATTAAGAAGCTGGGAATGTAGATCTTTAGGATGAAAAATGGTGTCAAGATATCTTAGTAAAGATAAAAACATTTTCTGGTTCTTGAGAAAGAAATTTGTTGCATAAGTGATTGGGAAAATAAAGATCATCATAAACCCTTTATAATGTGCAAATAAGATGAGTAGAATTAGTTTAAAAGTTACTTCTCATTTTTATGGGAAGAAAAAGGGAGGAGGATTAATAAAATTAATCACGTTTTTTTATTTAAGAGGGAGTAAAAATCATGTCGGATGAAGATCGGCTGATAGAACTAGAAATGAAGCTAGCTTACCAAGAAAAATTCATTGAAGAACTTTCTCGAGAGGTAATTAATCAATGGAAAAGTTTGGATGAGATATCTAAAAAGTTGATATTTTAGCGAGACGATTTTCAGATTTAAAAGAACAGAGTGTTACTGAAGCTGTTATCTTACCATTTTCTCAATAGGGAGAAGGTGCGAAATATTTTTTATCATAATTGCAATTATTTACAGATGAGTTTTTATTTCACGCATTTTGTTAGACTTGTAGAATAATTTTTATAAGCTTCTTCATTAATTCTAATAAGTTCTAATCTTATAAGGAGAGCTGATATTAGAAGACGTTTTTTTATATGGGGTTTCTAGTACGAAAATTAAGAAAAGTTTTTGTAGAGTATAAAGAAGCAGCCATAGAAAAATATATGAACTGCAATATTTTAAGTTTTTTCTGTACAGAGTTTTCTTATAGGTGGGAGGTAGATTTATTCGCTAATTTTTTTAAATTGATACAGATGAAGTGATGTTATCGTTATCTATAGAAATCATAAGTGAGCGTCTATATTTATAATAAAGCGTTTTAATTTGTTCTGATGATCAAGTGATTTTCAGTTGTTTTATAGAGTGAGGGGTTTTAAGCGACATCGATTATGTTATAGGACAGAGAGCTCTAGAAGTTTTTTTCAAGATCAAATGTACTCTTCGTTATATGTATATGATATTTTGTGAAAAGGCTTTTGTTTTTCGTAATTTAAGATACAAAATACTATTGCTAAAGCACCAAAGATAGACCATGCGGGTAAATAAGTGAGAGTAATGCAAATTGAGGACAGAAAATCAGGCATTACCTTGCATAGAGATTGATTAAGGTGATAGATATCTGTTTGCAGAAGGTTTATTAAAATTTTATTAAAGGGGGTTGTTGTCCAATGTGATGTGATTACAGAGTGTGCGTTATCAATGACCAATGCTATAATGGTTAGTGTAACGAAAATGAAGGACATTAATTTAAATAAAGGGTGGAGCATATTTTTTCTTAAAACTTCAACGGGACATACGTATAATGCACAAAAAAATGAGGAGTTGCATTATGATGAGAAAATAAGTTTACGTTTGTTTTGTGTTTTTTGAAAGAGGTGCCTAATTTTTCAATAAAAGTTGAGGTTAAGTTCAACAAAAGTAGTGAGGCATGATGTCTGAAAAAAAGCACGAGGAATTGAAGCGTAGCCTTCAAAATCGCCATGTTCAAATGATTGCTTTGGGTGGCGTTATTGGGACGGGACTTTTTTATGGGTCAACCGAGGCAATTCAATTAGCTGGTCCCTCAGTTATTTTATCTTATCTTGTCGGCGGGCTTATTATGTATTTCATTATGCGAATGCTTGGTGAAATGTCAGTAGAAGAACCGTCTTCAGGAGCATTTAGTTTTTTTGCTTATAAATATTGGGGGAGATTAGCTGGTTTCATAACAGGTTGGAATTATTGGTTTCTTTATATTCTTGTGAGCATGGCTGAACTTACAGTGATAGGGTTTTACCTTGATCATTGGATTTTGATTGATCATTGGAAGACATCTTTCATTGTTCTTTTATTTGTTACATTTGTTAATTTGTTTAATGTTCGTTTTTATGGAGAATTTGAATTTGTTTGCGCTTTGATCAAAGTGGCTGCTGTTATTGGTATGATTATTTTGGGAATTTTTCTCATTGTTACTGGACTAGGGGAAAATCAAGCGAATATTCATTATCTTTGGGACCATGGCGGTTTTTTCCCTTATGGAGCAGTAGGGGTTGTTTTAGCAACTTCTGTAGTAATGTTTTCTTTTGGAGGAACGGAGCTTATTGGTATTGCTGCTGGAGAAGCATCTAATCCACAAAAAACAATTCCAGCGGCTGTTCGTCAAGTTATGTGGAGGATTATAATTTTTTATATTGGTTCTATCAGCGTTATTATGATAATCAGCCCTTGGAATATGATTGGAAAAAATGGTAGTCCTTTTGTCACAATTTTCGAGACTATAGGAATTCCTGCTGCTGGTCATATTTTGAATTTTGTGGTGATTATGGCTGCTATTTCTGTTTACAATAGTGGCATTTATTCTAATGGCCGTATGCTTTATAGTTTAGCTGTACAAAAAAATGCACCACATATTTTTAGTAAACTGAGTGCTGCTCGTGTTCCTTATATTGCTATCCTTTTTTCATCATTATGTACGGCGTTGATTGTCGTTGTTAATGCTCTTGTTCCTGATAATAGTTTCATGCGGATCATGGCTCTTGCAACTGCAGCAGCAGTGATTACTTGGGCTATTATTGTTATTGTTCATTTGAAATTTCGCAATGCATATAAGAACAGAAAGGGCGATTTTATTTATGCATTTGGTTTATATCCTTACGCTAACTATCTTTGCCTCAGCTTTCTTGCTTTATTGTTTTGCATTATGTTTGTCAGTGGTTTTGGGCAAAATGGATTGATGACTCGACTTTTTGATATGATAGGAATAAGCGTGCCTTTTCTTGAAACATATATTCCTGTACAGATGCCTGATATGAGTTTGGCAGTCATTATTATTCCTCTATGGTGCTTGTTATTACTTTTAGGTTATAAACTGAAACGATAGAGAAAGAAGAGCTAATAAAAGGGATTGATTGGAATAAACTTTGGGGATTATAAAATTTGATGAGGTAACACAAGTTTTTGGTGATTTGTGTGTTTTAAGAAATATTACTGTACAGCTTACCGAAAGACGAATTGCTATTATAGGTGCGAATGGTTCTGGAAAAAGTACATTTGTTCGTCTTATTAATGGGCTCCAATTACCATCTCATGGTTTTGTAAGCGTTGATGGGCTTGATACAAAACGCGATGCAAAAGCAGTAAAGCGTAAAGTTGGATTTGTTTTTCAAAATCCAGATAATCAGATTGTTTTACCATTAGTTGAAGAGGACTTATCCTTTGGTCTCAAAAATTTAAAGCTTAATAAAGATGAAATTAAGGAGCGTGTAGATGAAATTTTACAGCGCTATGAACTTCAAGATTTCAGAAATCACGCTGTCCATTTATTAAGTGGTGGGCAAAAACAACTCGTTGCTATTTCCGGTGTAGTTGCAATGAAACCAGACTATATTATTTTTGATGAGCCGACGACATTACTTGATTTGCGAAATAAGCATCGCGTTACGCAAGTGATAGAAGAATTACCACAAACTGCAATAGTTGTATCGCATGATTTAGAGTTTTTGAAAAAGTTTGATAGAGTGCTGGTTTTTGATAAGGGGGAGATAGCAATTGATGATGTACCTTTTGTTGCTATAAAGGAGTATATAAGAAGAATGTCATGATCGGTTTATATATTCCGAGGGATACATTTATTCATAGGTTAAGGCCTGGAGTTAAGTTATTATTTCTTACGGCGTGTGGAACTTTTATAATAATGGTTTCTTCCATAGCGCTTCTTGGTTTATTTTTGTTGTTTGTCATCTTATTCTATAGAGTCGCCAAGATCCCTTTCAAAACTGTGATAAAGCAATTTAAATCGATGGGATTGCTTTTAGTTCTTCTATTTGTATTTCAAACTATTTTTAGCGGTTGGCTTACGGGGGTTGAGGTCATATTACGTCTTGTTATCCTCTTTTCTTTATCATCAGTTATTTCATTCACAACAAAAGTGTCAGATATGGTGGATGCAATTGAAGCAGGCCTCCAGCCCTTTCGTTGTTTTGGTATAAATCCATCAAAAGTGAGTATGGTTATCTCTATGGCGATCAGGTTTATTCCTCTTTTGAGTGAAAAGTTTAATGAGGTACATGAAGCACAGCAAGCACGGGGACTTAATACTAACATTGTTGCTCTTGCGATACCTTTAATTATACGGACCATAAGAATGGCGTCAGAAGTGGCTGAAGCATTGGAAGCGCGTTCTTATGATGCTGATACTATTGATACAGCATCTCGTAATAATCAGAGTTTTTATAGTAAAAGAAGAATTAAATGAATACAAAAGATTTAGTTTATATTGCTTTATTTGCCGCTATTTATGCTATTTTGGGCCTTTTCCCTTCTATTTATCTTCCTTTTCTTCTAGGGGTACCTGTTACAGCTCAATCGATGGGACCGATGCTAGCAGGGTCTATACTTGGGGCAAAAAGGGGTGCTTTAGCGTCACTCCTTTTTCTTGTTCTTGTTGCGATTGGATTACCTCTGTTGTCTGGTGGTCGTGGTGGAATCAGTGTCTTTTCAGGGATTGCAAGTGGTTATTTAATAGGTTTTCCATTTGCCGCATTTTTTATTGGTTTAATGGTAGAGTTGTTTTGGCAGCGGTTAAATTTTATAACATTATTTATGATAAATACTTTTGGTGGCATTGGGATAGTTTATTCTTTTGGGGTTCCATGGACAGCGTATATGACCAAAGTTTCTTTACTGAATGTTTTAATGGCTTCATCAGTTTTTTTGATAGGCGATTGTTTAAAAGCGTTGATTGCATCCTTTATTGCACTCGCGATTAAAAGATCTGTTCCTCTCATGCATTCAAAGCATAATAACTAAAATAAATGTATTATTTTGTTATGCTGTTGTTATATAATATTCGTATATCACTATTATTGAATTTAACTATAGTAATTTATGATATAATTAAACATTGTAGAATCTAATATGATTCATATAAGTAATATTATTAAAATAAATTATTATAGTATTTTTCTCTATATCTAAGGCATTTAAAGTGTACTTTTATAAATCTGATACTTTTTATTAATTGTACAACAATAACGAAAGCTTTTCCCTAGTGAAGGAATAATTCAGTGAATACAAAGGATTTGGTTTATATTGCTTTATTTGCCTCTATTTACGCTGTTTTGAGTCTTTTTCCTCCTCTTTATCTTCCTTTTTTGCTGGGTGTCCCTATTACAGCTCAGTCTATGGCTCCGATGTTAGCAGGCTCTATACTTGGAGCAAAAAGGGGAGCGTTAGCATCACTTCTTTTCCTTGTTCTTATTGCGATTGGGTTACCTCTATTGCCTAGTGGTCGTGGTGGAGTTAGTGTTTTTTCAGGAGTTACGAGTGGTTATCTGATTAGTTTTCCATTTGCTGCATTTTTTATTGGCTTTATGGTAGAATTATTTTGGCAGCGGTTAAATTTTATAATATTATTTGTGATAAATACTGTGGGTGGCATTGGGATAGTCTATTCTTTTGGAATACCATGGGTAGCGTATATGACACAGGTTCCTTTGCTGACAGTTTTAATAAGTTCATTAGGTTTTTTGGTTAGTGGTTTCTTGAAAGTGCTGATTGCATCCTTTGTAGCGTTGACCATAAAAAAAACCGTTCCTCTCATTCATTCGGAAAAAGGGGCAATTTTGTACTGAAGAACAAGTTTTGCCAAATGTATGTAGATTAAAAAGCATCACGGAATACCATTCTGTTTTGTCTACTTTTTATTGGTATTTTTATCTGTATAGCTCTCAAAGGTAGCCATACGAAAGTTGAATATTTCGGCACCAAAATTCATTTTTTTGCTTTCAGGAGCAGCCCCTACATAGCCAATTAATATCATTTTATTCAACAGGCTTGTAAGTTTTATTCGATTTGCATACTATATGCATAAAGCCTTAGAATAATTTATTATTTTTTTAATATTTTTAGTTAATTAATCACTAATTTTAAAAGTGTTAAATTATATTAATTGTATAAAAACATGGATAATTTAGTGTTCATCTAAAAACTCTTGATGTATATAGTGCCCTTATAAATGTATTAATATAAGGTATAAAAATGAGATTTGAATGGAATGAAGCTAAAACAAAAAGTAATCTTAGAAAGCACCGTGTAAAGTTTTGAAATAGCTGCATATGTTTTTTCTGATCCATTCTCCATGGCTAAACAAGACCGTATTGAAAATGGAGAGTATGGTTAGCAAGCTTTATGGCTCATGGATGTTTTTTTATTACTATTCGTAGCGCATATTGTCCATGACGATAAAAATGGCATAGAGGTAATCCGTATTATTTCAGCACGGCGAGCCAATTTGAAAGAGAGTAAACTTTATAAAGAAGAAAGTTCGTTATAAAATTGAGGTAGGTAACTTATCACCTTTGACAGATGAACAGAGAGTTGAAGTTGATAAACTGGCTGTAATGCCGGACAATGCAATTGATTATAGAGATATTCCGTCACTCAATGATGCGTTCTGGAAAAATGCCGTTCGCAATCCATTCTATAAACTACCCAAAACTGTTACAACAGTGCGTGTGGATTCAGACGTTCTAGCGTGACTTTAAAAGTCAAGGGAAAGGATATCAAATGCGTATTAACGCCATTTTACGTGATACTATGCTTCGTTCAATGCACTGATTTCTCCTCCACTTAAAAGTCGGAAAGGGGGGCCCATATTCTAAAAATCTAAGCAGCTTTCACTGCAGAGTTCTCTAAAACTCGTATTGCTTTTGCAATTAAAATTTTATAGCTTTAATTTTCAGCTAAACGATTCTAAACGACGGAATATATTTTGGATACACTATCTTCCCATAATCACTAAGATAACTTGGGCAACATCTACCACCCGATAAGACTATAGACATTGTAATTATGTTAACTTTATGAATACCCTTAACTTCCTTTCTTATAAATATAAAATAGATCCAGCCTCAGAATTAGTCAATATAAATGGTGTTGATAAATTTTTAGAGGAAGGAACATACCGTTTTAACCGTGATAATCAATGTGTTACCTTAATAATTGAAAAGTTTTCTGTGAACTCGAAGATCTGCTATTGGATTTATGTTTTAACGGGAGAAAATAGTCCTTATAACCCAGAAGTGATTGATTCTGAAAACGACTTTCAGAATATTCCTAACCCACGTCCTAGAAAATATGTTGAACAGAATAAGCAATATTTTGGAATTTTGATTCCTATAGAGTTTACTCTTTTTTCTTCAAATAAAGAGTTAAACAAATTCTTGCAGCTACACTACAAAAAATCTTTTCCCCCGAAAACGATTGATATCTCACCTGATATTGTTGGTAAGGAAGAGTTCGAAAAAAAATTGCTTTTAATTAAAGAAATAAAACTGAAATATACACAACCAAAACAATTAGATTTTTTTGCAATGCAATCAGAAGACAACTTGCTAAAGATGGCTAAACTTTTGTTAGGTGAATTTCCCACGGATGATTATTCTGAAATGGAACTTGACTTGGGTATCAAATTTAAAGAAAAAAATAATTTAAAGAATTATTTTTTGAATCTTTTTAAAAAATATAAATTAAATCCAGCATTTAAAAACATAAGTTTTGTTGGAAAGACACATAATAATTTTGATATAATCTTTAATACTGAAACTTTTCAACATAAATTTGCTATTAAAACAAGTAAAAATGATAATGGTATGTATAATGAAGGTCATATAAAAGAAAAATTAAAGCATGAAATCGTAAGTTTTACTGTATCTCTTTAATAGAGCACTGTAGCGTGTAAATAGATATATTTATTAAACTGCGTGTACGCAACATAAGGAAGAATACACAGACTAAAAAAAAGTACCAAATTATAATATTTGAATATCCAAGAGCAATATCTAAGTACCAAAGTACGGTATCCAATGAAAAAGAAAACTTGTGCTCCACGTACTTAGAAATGACAGGCAAAGAAACAGTTTCTTTATAACTACTTGGGAAAATTAAAACGACAAGCGCTAAAATTATTAACTTTAGGAGACTGTGCATATACTGATGTAACTCACATGTTAATGTCTTCCAACCTGTTGTATTGCCGCATTTATATTGTGGGTTGTTTTGCAACTCAGAAGGGATATTAGAATTGCATAAAATTGCAAAAACAGTTGTTACGATCACCAAAGAAATAGACGCGAATGTCAAAATACCCTGAATAAAGTCAAGATTTTTTCTTATTCCTAAAAAACATACAAATATAAAAATTATAACGCCAAACAAGGCTTTTCTCTTCTTATCTGTAAACATATTTATTTCCTGTGAAAAAATTATGATCTCAATTTCTTAAATTATTTTCTGATATAAAAACACAAACTACCTTTTAGTCTTTTTAGCATTTGCTTTTCTTTTAATAGCAATGTCTTCTATTGCATCCAGTTGCTTTTAATATTTTAGTTAACCTCGTCTATGATTTATCTATAGTTGATGATAGCTTTAAACACAGAGCTCCATAATCCCAAACTCTTGCTTGCATTTTGATACCCAAATCCACCTTTCAACAAAGCCCATCGCACTGGCAACCCTTTCATACAGATTAAAGAAAAGCTCTGTTATTTCAAAAGTACACGAAAGGGAATCATAATTGCCGCAACATTTTTTGCGCTGATGCTGGCTACTCATGTTTTAAAAAACAAATATTTTGAAATTCGCGTATCCTAAAATCCTTAATTTGTATTAATGGATTTATTTACTTTATAAATTTGATACTATAGAGCTATTTTAGCTTCTAGAAATATATTGTACATTAAAAAAACTTTTTAATCACTCTTTAAATGCATATCCAATCCAAAAATGATCAGCACTTTTCACTATTTTGCTACTTTTTAGAAATCTATTTTAAACTCTCCTATCATTAGTTCATGAAGAGTTTTGGTGCGTGAAAGAAGGTCTTTTTCAATCTCTTCACAATACTTAGAAAAATCTGTTGCTCTTGGAATGATTTTTTTAGACATGCTTTCTACGTTGCTCTGCAAAATGCGTTTTAAGGACTCTTTCAAAATCAATAAGGAAATATCTTTGAGTTCAGTTTGATAAGCTTGAGAAGAGGTATTATAGTCCATATATTTTCGCATGTGGAAGCTACCACAAGAGAACAAGCGAAAAGTATTAGAGATATCATCATTTGAAGCTTTTACAGCAATAAACCTGTGAAGCCATATGCAAGTCTCAAGTACATTTTCTTCATTCGGTTTTTGTTTTTAATTTTCCATACGACACACGGCTATTTCAGGCTATTACTTTGGGTTGATTAAGATTTGTAAGGAAAGTTGATTGGCTAGCAGTTAAGGCTGAGTTTAAAGACTGGGATTATAAAGCCCAAGGGCTGAAAGAAGCCGGTGCGGCTATCGTGGCATTGGCTGTCACGGGGGCGCGGTTACGGGCGGAGCAGCCTTGGGTGCTGCCAGTGCCATTACCGGTGCATTGGGGCTTGGCTCGAGCACCGCCATGAATGCGGTGATACAGGCAGGTGTCCAAGCATTGATTGACAAAAGCGCTGTGGCTTTTGTCAATAATCGCGGCAATATTGCCGGCGCCTTGCATGAGCTTGGCTCTTCAAAGAATGTTCCCAGCATTGTCTCATCGATGTTAATGGCGGGCTTAACCAGTCAAATAACGGAAATGGCAGGTGTTGGACAATCTTTGCCAAAAACCGCTCCTTTTGTCGATCGTATCGCCCGTGAAGCGGAAAAGAACCTGATCAAAGCCGCCATTGGCACAGGCGTGCAAACGGCTCTTGAGGGCGGCTCTCTTGACAAGAACTTTTTTAACAATCTGCGCATTGCCCTGTCTGATACAGTTGGCAAATCGTTGGCAGAAGAAATCGGTACCGCCAAGGCAGAAGGCAAAATAGACACGGTCACACAGATCGTTGCCCACGCTGGTCTTGGCTGTTTAAAAGGCGCGGTTGCGAGTGGCGCTTGCTCTGCCGGTGCTATCGGCGGGGCCTGTGGGCGAAGCCACTGCTATGCTCCAGTTTAAACTGTGGTCCCCCAATTTTATACAAAAAGAAATAGCAGCATTGGATGGTCGTATTCCAACGGCAGAAGAACAAGCGCGTATAAATGCAAAGATTGAAGCACAGTTTGCTGACTTTAGCGATCGTGCCATTGATGTCGCACGGATTACAGGGGGCTTTGCTGCTGCCCTTGCTGGTGGTGATGTCAATACTGGCGCGGATGCCGCTGGAAATGCCGCGGAGAATAATTTTCTTCCTGCGGTAGCAGCATTAGCAGCATTCATTGTGTCGCTTACACCAGAAGAGTTGGCAGCTCTGTCTCTTTTTATGGCTGGCGGAGCAACTGTTGTTGGATCCTCTAGCAATAAGACGGCTATAACGGATTTCTTTGGCTATTTGTTTGCATTGAAAAATGCAGAAGAAGACAGCGAAAAAACAAACCAAAACTCAAAAGAAGAAAAAAATAAAAATTCTCAAACGGGCAATGAAAATCCACAAAACAATAATGATGATAATGATGGAAAGGGTAAAAGGCTTGGACAAGTCAGGAAGCATCATGAAAAAAAACGCGATGAGAAAAAACAAGAATTAAATGATGAAGGATGTAGAACATGCAAAACAGAAATAGTATTCAAAACTAAGACGGATAAGGGGGTAGTAAGATCTCGTGCGGATATCGTTTATATAGAGAATAGTAAAATAAAAATTGGCGAGGTAAAAACGGGGAAGAATGCTAAATTAAGTGAACAACAAAAGATTTTGAAAGAGGCATATAAAGAAGGAAATGCTGAGTCCACAAAAGGAAAATTTATAAAATTTTTTAAAGAGAACAAAGAGTTCTTAGAGGCATATCAAGAATCTTTCAAAGATTTTAAAGGAAGTGGCAAAGAATTAAACCAAGCTAGTAAAAAATGGGTTAAAGAACAATTGAGTAATAAGTTAGACAAAACAGACATTAACGTTTTTCATTGTCTAGGACTTTTTGAATGAAAGTGAATAGCGATGCGAACTAAAGACGTGACAGAGATTTTAAAAACGCTTGGCTGGGAACCTTATCGTGCTGAAGATGGTAGTATGTTTGCGCATTATCATCTTCCCGATCGCATTGTAGGCATTAGTTATGATGTTGTAGATTATGGAGAGGATGGGGGAAAGTTTCGGCTATCGGCTAATCTTACCACTGCTGCTTATTGCCTTGCTTGGGAATATGCTAGTGGTGAAGTATCACAGGATAAGTATGAAGATACGCTGTTTTCTGCGAAAGAGGATTTCGATGTTACAGCTTCAGATCTCTCAGAAAGCCATGTTAAGGAATCTTTAAATAGGGTTATCGCTTGGGCGAAAGCACAAGATATTGAACAAAAATTACGTGAAAAAGCAGCCAATCATTCTGCTGTTGCAGAAGCATTACTTGGTGATATTGAGGCTTTAAAAAGTTCTAAGTTTACACCCCAATTACATGTACCAGAATTTTCAGATTACAAAACAATAGGGTGGATTGAGCGCCTCATTCTTTTTGTGCAAGCTTATAAAAACGGGGAGTTAGATGACACTTTAGCGCGTAAAAAACCTAAATAGAGGTCGATGAGTCTTACAGCAGCAACTCGCATTTTTAAAATTCAAGGGTGGTTTTCCACAGAGCTTGGGAAAATGTGGTTGGTTTTGCCGGATCGTTTTATTAAGTTAGATTTTGGCTTTGTACATCTCTATGATCAGTATAATGTTCATCTCGAAGCTGAAATATCTAATGAAAAGATTTCTGTAGCTTGCGAATATATTCACTATAGGAGAGAATATAATTGGATACGACCTACGGATATTTATAAGTCTTTTAACACGATAGGAGGAGGGATTTTTAGTGGTTTTGATAAAGGAATTGATATTTGTGTAGAGACATTGAATGAGCAAGAGCTTATCAAAGTCTCTGAGCGGGTGATACAGTGGGCACGTGCCCAAGATTTACAAGCATCAATAGAAAGCAAAACACGTGTTCAAAAGTATAGCTATTATCCAGCTGTGATTTGGCATTTGGCTTGTTTAGCATTGACAGGTCAAATTGATGTCCTAAAATCCTATCAAGATTCTATCGCAGAGGGTAAGCTACCTGACCATTTGCAAAATCTTGATAAAGAACTGGAGGGGTATGTTAACCATGCCGTTAAATTTTCTGAAAAACATCTGAAAATCCTTAATGAGCGAGAGTCAGCAGAAGCACATCTCAGTCCACAAGTTTTGATTACTTTCAATAAAGTTACAGAGCAATTAAAAGAAATGGGTTGGACAGTTTATCGTGATAAAAACTACAATCGCAATGCTTATTTTGTAAGTAAAGACCGTATCATCAATATAATGTATAACCTTCAAAGTGATGAAGAAGAGCCGATTGTTGCATTTAAGGCTTCCCTTTCAACACTTAGTTTTTCTACGGCTCATAGAGAGATTTTCTATAATATGCCTCAATATATAGCCCTCAAAGAAGCAGAAGAATTTTATACAGTTTCTAGTACTGAATTGGCTGAAGGCAAGCTAAAACAGATCAGTGCGGATGTTCTTGAATGGGCTGATCGGCAAAATATTAATCAAATCATTTATGATTATGCGGCTTTGCCAACAAACAGTGAACTTGATCTTGTAGCGCGTCACCTTATTGCGCTTGTTTTGATTGGGGATGTTGAAAAGCTCAAATCTTATAAGGAGAATTTTAGAAAGGGAAATCCTTTAGGTTTTGTGGAAGAAATCTCAAAATATAGAATTGATAATCTCCTCACTCTTGCACGGGGTTATCGAGCAGGTTTTCCTAAAAATGCTCCGATTTTAAGCTTGGATCCGCAAACAGCATCTGTTGCTTCCAAAACTATTGCTGTTGAGGCGACAGAGGAAGCGGATGAAGTGGATGACACTGATGATCATCTCACCATGGAAAGTGCTCATGCACTTTTAAAAAGCTTAGGCTGGTCAACCGAGAAAATCAATGAGAATGACCATATGGCAAGCTATCAATTGGCTGATCGTGAAGTAGATATTCTTTATAACGACGAAATTGCCAAAGACTACCCGCAATTTGATAGCGCCTTTATGATTAGCACGGGCATTCTTTCCACCGCTTGTAAATTCATTGATCCTACCCACACGGAAGATATTCCAGATATACAGCTTAATTTTGAAGCAAAGGGGTTAGAAATCTTTGAACCAGAAGTCACTGCGGATCGCTTAAAGAAAGCACTTGATGATGCGCTAGAATGGTCAGTCAAAGACATTGACCTTTCTAAAAGACTTCGCTCTGATTATGGCACTGCTCCTTGGCAACAAGATGCAACATCTAAAGCAGATAATACGGATTATGCTTTACTTCATCTTGGCGCTCTTGCTTTATTGGGTGATGTTGAGACCTTACAATCTTATCAGAAAAGCTTTACGGCAGGTGATCACCTAGGCTTTGACGAGAGCATCAACAAAACCCACCTTGAACGTGCATTAGCTTTAGCCAAAGAAGTAGCAAAGGTGAAGCAAGTGAGCTACGCTTTGATTGAACGGGTAGCAAAAGATTTTGATGATCACTCAGAGCTTTCTAGCGAGGAATAACCTCGCTCTTGGAAGGAGAGTTTATTTAAGTCTATTTAGAACAAAGAATAAATTGATTATTTTGAAAAAATCGAGGGGATTATGAATCATGAAATGGATAAAGAAAAAAAGTATGGGGGCAGCTGAGCCGGTGGAATTTAAAAGTCAAAAAGTTTATCAGGAAGATGAACTGTTTGAGCCCGAAACAGTTTCTTCTTGGAAAGAAGAAGGACAGATAGTAACGGGTACAAATGTGGAAAGAATGGTATCAGGAAGAGCACCTATTGGAGTCGATTTTAGACCTATTATGTTACATCCTGTGACACAAGAACAAGATAGTCCTCTCGTTGAGGTTCTCTACTCATTTTATCAAGGCAGGAGTTTGCTTGCTCCTACGAATCCAAAGACAAATTTTATCAGAAAAGTTATTTGTTGGATTTCAAAAAAAAATTCCTAAGTAGGAAAAAAAGAAAAAGTAATTATTGCAAATATTGGAGTAATGTCCCTAAAAGGCGCTCTCTAAACTTTAATGATCACCTCCTTTAATTCCATCATATATTGTAAATGCGAGATGATTGTACAGAGGCAGATGAGAAAAGAGCTCCGTCAAGAACATATCTCTTATGATTTTATCAATCTCATCTCAATTCCATTGGCTATAGTAGAAAAAGATTGATCATTAGGAACACTCATTATGAGTAAAAACACGCTGTGACTTATGGAGAAAAATTTATGAAAAGTTATACTTTATCAGATGTTGCACAATATGTTGATATGCATAGTCATGTTATTAATTTTGGTACTCAAGATAATGCCCCTGATGATGTACGGATTAAAACAGCTGAGAACACTCTTGGTTTACAATTTACCTCTTCCTATAAGAATTTTTTAAAAAATTATGGAGGAGGAGAAATTGGAGGTGAAGAAATATTCAGTATTTATGAAATCTGTGCAGGTATTCCTGCTGGTGATATTGTTTACCGAAATTTGCTCGATAGAAGAGATGGCTTTACGGACCCCAAACAACTTGTTATCTGCACAACTGATTTTGGTGAAACCTTTTATTTTGATTATACGCAGTTTAGGGATGGTGAATGCCCTCTCTATCTCAAGTATACATCTGAAGATTCCGAATATTACGCAAGTAATTTTTATGAATTTCTCTGCAAAAGAATTAAAGAGTATGCAGGGGAAGATTCATGAAAACTTATACCTTAGATGATGTTATACAACTAGTTGATAAATAGGATAATTGTAATTTATAGACTGTTATGAAAACATCTCAATAGAAACTGATCATTATAGAGATGAGAAAAATCCCTTTTAATAGACCGTGTCAGTTTTGTCAGTTCTTTTTAGAGCCTATATTATTTTTTTTAAATGAGAGAAAATTAAAAACATAATATTTCAATAGGTTAATGTTTTTAAGACATAATTCATATCAAGAGTACAATCTTTAAAGATAACCAATGATGTGAATTGATTAAAACTTGTCAGGTTGTGTCAGTAAATTGAACTGATAAACTAGATTATTTTAGTAAGTAATTACAACACGTCTTATAAAAAGCGTATGAAAGTAAAAACTGATTACGTTATTAAAATCCCTTGTATGAATTTTATCAGTTCATTTGAATAGATAAACTTATGATTTTAGTGAGAGATTAAAATGTGCTTTATGAAAAGCATATGCTCCTTTAAAGCCTTTCAAAAGATAGTTTGTAACTCATAAGAAGTGCTATCAAGACCATTATGATTATGAGTTTTGAAGATTTTGAGTATTTTGAGGGTTCCTTTTACGCCCCTTTATATATTTTTTTCAATCAAAAAATAAAAGTTATTATATTTCAATATGTTAATGCTTTAAATAAACAGCCTATATTACACACAATACGTAAATACAATCTGTAATATATATATAAAGGGGTTTTGAAGGTATTTTGAGGGTTTGAGAAACCTTCAAAACCTATAAGTAATATAAGAAAATGAATATATATATATATATATAACTCTCTTTAAACAAAGCTTTTGAAAACAATAAAGCTATCATTTTAGATTACGGTATAATCTTTTAAAGGCAATTCAAATAAGAGTATTTAAAAGTGCAAATGATTTCTTTTTAGAATAACGCATATAAACACTCCTTTTAAAGATTGTATGTAAACAATTTATAAAAGGGATATAGAACCTATAGGTATAAGACCTTATACCCCTTGTGAGTTTATCATACCCATTATGTGAGCATGCTTTTAAGTTATTCAGTTTCTCTAATTTCTAATTTTGGTAAGCTTTTAACGATTTTCATTGTCTCTAAACTTACAGTAATAACCCTTTGAAACAACTCTAGAGGGTAGGCAGGGTTGCCAACGGTTTCAACAGCATAGCGATTGGCATCATTAACAATGCCGCTCTTTTTATCTGTCTTTACACATTGACGCCCCATAACCCATTCAAGAGCGGGTCTACCATTAACGATATACTCATAAGCTTCAAGAGGGATATCTGTCATTGTGATATTGCTGTTATAAATAACAGTTGATTTATCTTTCTCTTTACCTGCTTTTGCGAATTTCATTTCAGTCACATAATAAAACTTTTCTGGATTAGAGATATCAGTCTGTTTTGGATTGCCTTTTTTAAAGGTCACGGGATAAGGTTCTACAGTTTCATAGTTTACGTGCAAATGACCCAGTTCACGTCCTGCTGTTACAAACTTCCAAAAATCTTCAGCACTCTTTACGCAAGGAATGCGAGGCAATTCTTTAGAGAGGTTATCAGCATAACGAGCACGGTAATCTTCCGAATGGAGTAAACCGTAAACGTAATAGAATAGATCATCCTTAGTAATTTTTTCATTTGGATAAGCCTCTTTAAAATGTGCTAATCCTTCATCCGTAATGGCATCATGCTTCTGTAAACCAGCTGTTGTGCTTTTTTCTGTAAATAAATGGGATTGTTTCTCTTTATTGTTTTTCAAGGATTCAGCATCTTCATAAATATAGCGTGGAAAGCATTGACCTTTATCCACTACATCAAGATTAGGTAAATTTTTAGACATAAGTACAGAAAAACCCGATTGAGTTCCCGTACCTGTAATTTGTATTACCATATTTTCAACCACCTTCCCCATAGGGAATATCCGCGGCATTTGATAGACTCTCTCATTAAAAGTACGGTTGCAGTATAGCCATTGTTTCGTAAAAGGACGATAAAGACTTTGCGTGATGCATCTATTTTCAAATTCAAAGATTTTTCCTCTTACTAACTCTTGTTTAACATTATAGCTCCAACTTATCTTCCTCTCATCTGTATCAACGAAATTATTTACAGCCTTTGTACGTATCTTGCGACTAGCATGCGGATAGATATCATTAAAACGTTCCACTTCACTGTTATAGAAGGCAATCATATTACTCATGTTTTTCTTTAAAGTTTCATGGCTTGAGTTATACGTCCAAGCATCACGATTAGTTACAACCCCAAGAGAAAATGTTTCAAATAGTCTGAAATTACATCCCTTCTTATCGCCTATAGCTAAAAATGTTTTGAAATTGTTATCACGTTGATGAATCCAGTCACCATGTTCATCCGGTGTAATTATTTTCCAACTCGATTTATTTGTGATGCCATCAACACTACCAAAGTATTGAAGCATCTCAAGTTTTTTTGCGGTGGAAAGATTATCTCCAATATCATGATAGTAAATCTTACACGGTTGTTTTTTATTTGGATTGCGCACAAAAATCGTTACAGCTATTCCGTTTTGACTTCCAGAACCAAAAACATTGCCTCCTTCCTTTGATAGCTCTTTTGATTTTATATTTTTTCGAATATCACCACGAAGATTAATGATATAAATAGAAGAATATTCATTTCGTAAGCATTTTCGCATGCCATCAGCAAATGCTTTATCTATCCATCCATTTCCAGAAATATAAGCTACAATACCACCTTGAGAACTTAAGCGATTACTTGCCCACCTAATCGCTCGAATATAGCTATCATAGAGATTTCTTTTTAATGTTGCTTGAGATTTAAGTGCATACGTATTTTGGATACTTCTATCAAGTATTTCATACTCTACATTTGCATTATTATCATTCTCACTTCTTTGACCAGAAGAATAAGGAGGGTTACCAAAGATAACTTTGATGTTTAGATTTTTCTGATGTTCTAAATATTCACTGTTTTCTTTGAATAATTCCTGTAGAAGATTTTTCTCTTCAAGCATCTGAAACGTATCAGTCAAACCAATATGCTTAAAAGGAATATACTCACCTTTCATGATACTATGATAAGTCGATTCAATGTTAATCGCTGCTATGTAATAAGCTAAGATAACAATCTCATTGGCATGGATATCATGACGGAATTTATATTCCATATCCTCTGGTTTGATGAGATTAGATTGTAAAAGTCGTGTGATAAAAGTACCCGTTCCAGTGAAAGGGTCAAGAATAGAGACACCACGTGACCCTAAGCTTTTGCCAAATTCATTACGCAACACATCATCAACAGAATGAATGATAAAATCAACAACCTCAACGGGCGTATAAACAATCCCAAGCCTATCCGTGGTTTTCTTAAATGCCTTGGCAAAAAAACTTTCATAAAGTTTGATAATAAGATTCTGTTTTGCATGAGTTTCCGTAATGCTTGCTGTACAGAACATGACACTTTTGTAAAATTGATCAAGATCTTTCGTTTTCTCTTCGATATTTGTTTTATCCAGTTCCGTTAAGATCTTGTCCATTGCTTGCGAAATGGCATTGTTCTGTACAAATTCATTACCGTCAAATAAAGCTTCAAACACGGGACGCGTGACAAGATGTTGCGCTAACATCTCAATCGCTTCCTCTTGCTTGATTTCACTGTTGACGTTGTTCTTTAATTCCTTATGGAATGCATCAAAGGCGTGAAAGGCTTCACTCTTTTCATCGGAAATCATATCTTTAAGATGATTGATATGGTTTTGAGCAATCTCAGCAACATTGTTCGCCCAAATGCCCCAATAATCCGTGATTTTAAAACTATCCAGAAAAATGGCTTTGACAAAATCAAAAAATTCAGAACGGCGGAATAGGTCTCCTTGTCCTCCAGATACCGATTGAGATTTGCTTTCTGCTGTTCCAATGACACGTCCAGAACTTTCTGTTTTGGATGGTATCGAGATCTCATCAACCGTTGTGGTAAGCTCTTTTAATTCATTGGCACGCTTAATCTCTATAATCTCAATCGTATGGCTGCTATCTTGTCCTAAAGACATCTGATTAATTGTCCGAGCAAGCCTTTCATCATGAGAATGTAAAGCATGCAAAACTTGCCAAACAACACGGTATCTCTTATTGTTTTTTAAAGCCTTTTTGGCTTCTAAGTGTGAAGGAATGATAATAGGTAAAATGATATAGCCCGTTTTTTTATTTGGAGCACGGCGCATCACACGTCCCACCGCCTGTATCACATCCACTTGGCTATTACGCGGGTGTAAAAACATGATGGCATCAAGAGCAGGGACATCAATCCCTTCTGAAAGACACCGAACATTGCTTAAGATCCGACAAACATTTTGACCCGCATCTTCTTTAAGCCAATCCAATTCCTCATTGCGTTTTTTGACGCTTTGCGTTCCGTCAATATGTCTTACTTCACAGTTTAGAAAGGGAACGGTTTGAAGGAAATCATCAATATGAGATTTGATAATTTTATTGAAGAGCTTTGTAATATGTTCAGAGGTGTTGATATCTTTGCAAAAAGCTAAAGCACATTGCATGGGCTCTGTATCATCATCATCAACAGCAGCTTGCTTATCTATTTTGGTAAGGGCTCTATAACAGCCAATAATTTTTGCCGCATCATCTAAATCAATTTCATGGTTTTCATTGGCAATAATCTCTTGTATGGCTGGTGTGATATAGGTTTCATTAATACCCAAGACCACAATCTTGTAAGGAGTTAACAGTTCATTATCGACAGCTTCCGCGAAGGTATAATGATGGAGTTGTTTTCCAAAAAGTGCTTCATCATCCATAGAGGCGAGAACGGCATTAATCTCATCCGCCCGCCTTTTGGCAGTATCACTAAAGATACGCGGCGTTGCTGTCATGTAGAGACGTTTTTTACCACGAATAATGCTGTTATCATGAACCTTGATAAATTCAGATTCATTGTCTTCAGTTCCCAATGAAGCACCAGTGGTACGGTGTGCTTCATCACAGATGATTAAATCAAATTCGGGTAAACCATGCTCTTTTTGTGCATCCGAAATCACTTGGATAGAATGGTAAGTTGAAAAGACCACGGTCATTGCATCTGCTAGGGATTCACAAGCTTCTTTAGCAAGGGCTTGAGCATCCGTGGTAGCAGGGAGAACAAGATCTGATGTTTCCATGCCAACAATATCATCTTGGTTTTTACGACGCTTGCCTACTTTCGTATCAGAACAAACCGCAAAGGAACGCAAGGGCACTTGTGCATCGGCTGTCCATTCACGGATTGTTTGCGAGACTAAAGCCAGAGAAGGTACCAGAAACAAAACACGCTTGCCTTTCCCAGCAAGGGTTTCTGCTATCTTCAAACTGGTGAAAGTCTTCCCCGTACCACATGCCATAATCAGCTTGCCACGGTCTGCTTCTTTTAAACCTTCACAGACTTTCTTGATGGCTTCTTCTTGATGGGGACGAGGCTCTTTTGTTGATTTCAGAACAACTTCTTTTTTCGTTGCAAATATTTGCCAATCTATCCGACTGTTTTCCATATGACGAAGGTCAATGCGATAAACGGGTATCGCTTGTCCTTTGATCATGGCATTCACATTGTCACTTAATTCCACTTCCGTGCTATCAACAAGAAGACGATATTTAAAGATGTCTTTCCCAGAGGCTGCGATAAAGCTATCAATATCCTTTTTACTAATCTGATGATCTGCTTTATAAAACTTACACTGAATAGCCACATAGCCTTCTTGATGACGAAGCTTAGCAACCAGATCAATGCCGATATCATTTTTATTCCAACCTTCACGCTCTTCAGCCCATTCATAATAGGTTTCTACCTTTTCATATCGTCCATAATGGAGAGGGTCATGCATAAGATAAGCCATGACAAGATTTTCGAACAGTGTTCCTAATTCACGGGGTGATTTAGCTCGTTGACGATAATATTCTAAGAGAGAGCGTAAAGTGACATGTTCATTATCATACTTATTAAAGTGATGCATATTACAACAGGGCTCCGTTTTCACATAAGGGTTTAATTCTCTTCAAAAGAATCAAAACGAAGCTTATTAAATCCATTTTGAACGAATTGAGAAAAAATGCAGAAAAATGCCAAAAAAGCCGATAATTTTTTCAAAAAGTTTTTTTAAAGCTTGTTTATCCACAGCCCATGACACGGGGTCAGATCAGCAAAATAGTGAAATTTGCTGTTTATTTTATGGAAAAAAGACAAATGAAGCATGTGCTTTTAAATTATCATAATGATTATTTTGATAGGTTTTATGAGTCAGTAAAATAATCTATTTTGTCAGTTTAATTTACTGACACAAACTGACAAATATATATTATGGATTGTATTTAAGGTTGTATTGTCGATATAGGTTGTATCGTTAAAATACTAACATATTGAAATATAATGTTTTTAATTTTTTCTCATTTAAAAAAAATAATATAGGAGCTAGAATGAACTGACAAGACTGACAAAACTCTTCTGATAAGGTCACTCAGATCATTATCTTTGGAGAACGGGTGCTTAATGCGCTGTACAGAGAGTTTTGCCTATTTGAGTAGAAAGTTTTAAAAGACGTTTCTTTATTGTTTTCTATGATGGTTTTTGACGACAGGATGTGCTTGATCGCATGATGTCTCGTTTATATGCGTGTTGAGTGGCTTAGAGGAGCTGGAGAGTGAGTTTATCTCTAATTATTGATAAATATATTGTAGCATTAAACTGGGGATATTGATGTATTAACCATTGACGGGCTAAACAGTTTTGTTTAGAGGTCTTTTTACATAAATGTGGGGGAGAGATCTTCAGCAGTTAAAATAAAGCAGTTTTTTTAGTGTCACTTTTTGGGTCACAGAGGCATGTGCTTTTGTTAAAAGCGTCATAGGGCAGTGGCTGTTTTGAGTGGACTTGTTAGAGGTTTCATGAAGTTCTTTTAAAGAGTGCTTCATGAATAGTGCAAAGCGGGGGCAATCTGTATTGTTTTCTGTATTTTTACGCCAAAGTTCTCTTTTGAGAATTTTTCGTGCCATTTTTGTTTTCTTTGGCTTGTTTACAGGTGTAAATGTTTATGCGCGCTCCTCAGCTATTTTTCATTCCCCAACAGATAATTTTTCTCGCCAACAATCTGAGAAGCAGCAATTAGAAAGAATTGAGAATTTACGGTCTTTAACGCCTAAAAGGATAAAGACGCCTTCAGAGCAAAATCCAGAAACGCTTTTGGGTGGGAAGCAATGTTTTCCCATTCATGCTCTTGTTGTTGAGGGAGTGCATCATGTCAAAAAGCGCTTTATATCAGCCGTAACAGAGCCTTATGTTGGAAGATGTATTGGGCTTTCTGATATCCAAATATTGATCAAGAAGTTAACCAAAGTTTATTTGGATCAAGGCTATGTGACGGCGCGTTTTTACATTCCTGATCAAGATATCAAAAACAGCAAGACGCTCAAATTTGTTGTCGTTGAGGGCAAGCTTTCAGAGATTTACTATAATGGTTCACCGGCATCTCGTTATAACAATGTTGTGTGGAGTGCTTTTCCTGGGCTTCAAGATCATGTTCTGAACATGCGCGATATTGAACAGGGGCTTGATCAGATCAACCGTTTGAGTTCAGCGCACGCTCAAAGCGAACT